>NZ_JBBMXH010000082.1:0-22162 GCF_037996725.1 Xenorhabdus entomophaga | reverse complement strand
TGCTGTGACATAGCCTTTTGTTCCTTTATTTCTCTATTTTTGACGACTTAAAGTTATAAAGGAGCGGCTATGTCATTTCAACTCATCATAAAAGTCGAGCATCGCGTTAATTTTATGTCTTGCACATCTGGGTGATGAACAATGAGCGTTGGAGCCGTTTTATCAAGAACTTTGGCTTTGAGAGGGGTGCGTAGCTGGCTATCTAGAATGATACGGAGAGGTGATAAATTCATATCATGAGATACGCGGGCTGTTAGCTGCGGATCATCTGCTAATACAGTACCAATACCTGTTAGAATTGCACAACTGCTTAATCTCCATTTATGAACATCTTCTCTTGATTTTGCAGAGGTAATCCATTTTGAGCGGCCGTCAGCAAGGGCCGTACGACCATCTAAGCTCATACCTATTTTGGCTCTAACCCAAGGGCGTCCCCTGCGGACTCTTGATAGAAAACCACAGTTAAGTTCTTCTGCCTCTTTCTGCAGAAGGCCAATTTCTACATTGATACCCGCTTTGCGTAATCGTTCAATACCTTTTCCATTTACTTGAGGGAATGGATCTTCACTTGCAATAACGACGCGGCGAACACCTGCGTTAATAAGAGCATCACAACAGGGAGGGGTTTTACCATGATGAGCGCATGGCTCCAATGTGACATAAGCTGTTGAGCCATTAGCTTGTGAGCCCGCTTGATAGAGAGCATTGATTTCAGCATGCGGCGTTCCTGCTCGTACGTGCCAACCTTCACCAATGATGTTATTTTCTTGAACTAAAACACAGCCGACTTTCGGGTTGGGGCGTGCAGTGCAACGACCTTTTTCTGCTAACTCCAGTGCGCGGCGCATATATAATTCATCAGAAAGAGTATTAGACATACTTCGTTCTCTAGTCGTGTGTAAGCTCTGCGTGGTATGTAAACCACGCAGACATTTTTTATTGATTAAGCACTGATTTCAATGGAATATAGATTTCCATCATAAGAGCTAGCAACAAATATTTTTTCTTTTGATGAATAAGTAATACAAGATATTCCACTTGTTGTGGGTTTATTTTTTGAAATCCATTCGCGTTTCTGTAAATCAAATAAGGCTATTGTCCCACCATAACTTCCGGTAGCGATAATTTGTTGATCGTCAGAAGTAGATATACATTTCACTGAATGTTGATGAGGGGTTTCATAGACTTCTGCTTTATCAGATTTCCATATCCTAAGTTTTAGGTCACGACCAACACTCGCGAACCCGCCATTGATAGACGAACAATCGTTAGAAATTCGATCATGCGCTTTTTCAATGTAAGAATGCAATTTAAAATTATCCACTCTATGGAATGCCACGGCTGCTGTCGCGCATACACTGAATATGTATTTTTCATTAGCAGATAGCCCCTTGATTGCATTGTCATGCAAGCGTATCTCTTCCAAGAAACGTACCGCTCCATTCTCATCTATATCAAAGATCAACGCTTCACCTGTGTAAGTGCCTATGGCCGTATGCTGATGCCCATTACGGATAAAAGTAGTACCACAGTTGAGTGGAGAACGATGTTGATAGATCAGTTCACCACTAACAGCATCAAAGAGTTGCCCCATTTGACCACCTGTTAGTATTTTGTGTCCACAAGGCAGAAGAAAATTACAGAGGCTACCAATCGCAATATTGGGTTCACCGTTAACAAATAATGTACCAGAATCACCAATTGAATAAGTATTGTTGCCACATATTGCCACAGAATTGAGACTAATAGCTTGTTCAATACCATCAATATCCCAAGTATTTAAATGATGATTCCAGACTGCATACGTTGAACCAAAAGTTACGAAGGCAATTCGTTCCTCACCAAGGAAAGCACAGCTCCGAGGCCATATAAGACTGGGCAAAGAGCTTTCAGAGATCTTTTTAAGTTCACCACCAATAAGTTTCCATAGGATGACTGAACGATCATAGCTGAGACTAATTAGGCGTTTCGTTCGTTCATCCCATACCACACGCTTAATGCCTGCTGAATGGGCTTGTATGCTACGTTTGCTAGCAGCATCAATAATAATGAGTTTACCTTCATCGTCACCAGCAAAAATGATTCCGTCATTAGTTAAAGCAATTGTATCGGTTTCCACACCGTTTAGATCGATACATTCAATTTCGATACCGTTGATTGTATCCCATCGACGAATTGTGCCATCATCACTACTTGATATTAAGATGTGACCATCCATGCTCCAACTAACAGAAATAACATCAGCCTCGTGTCCTTGCAAAACATGCTGGCATTGACCATTATCTACTCGGAATAGTCGAATGCTTTTATCTCGTGAGCAAGTAGCAACAAGATCACTCGTTGGATTAAAAACGGCCATTTCTACATCATCTTCATGGCCTAATAATGCAGCTTTTAACCGCATAGTTGGAATTTCCCAAATTCGAGCACTATAATCGCTACTAGCGCTAACTAACCAGCGACCATCAGGACTGAATGAACACTGGTTGGCTAAGTGGTCGTGATGTACACGATGTAGCGCTTGTTTATTTTGTGCATCCCAAAGAATAACTTGATTATCGTAACCAGCAGTAGCTAAGTAACGCTCTTGAAAAGAAGCGATACCACTTATTGGAGAAATGTGTTTCATTGCTGTGATGACCTTATTTAGGCAGATAGCTTTAGTTTGATGGCGTGATTTTTTTTATTGGCCTTAGCCATAAGGTAGTGTTGATTATGCTTAGTCATGTATACACCGGTAGAGATGACTTCATCTACCTGTATGCCATTTTTTTGTAATGACGTGACTTTTTCTGGATTATTCGTCATTAATCTGCAATTAGTTACACCAAGTGCATTTAGCATGCTTGCTGCAACAGAGAAATCCCGTCCATCTTCAGGGAAATTCAATTGCTTGTTAGCTTCGAAAGTATCTAGTCCTTTATCTTGCAAGCTATAAGCATCCAATTTAGAGTACAACCCAATTCCGCGACCTTCTTGGCGGAGGTATAATAATATCCCTCCTTCCTCACACATTTGCTGGAGGGCTTCTTGTAATTGAGCCCCACAGTCACAACGATGGGAGCCAAAAATATCTCCGGTTAAACACTCTGAGTGAATACGTACAAGAGGAGATTTGTTCTGGTATTCTCCCATTACAATTGCAATATGTTCATTTGGTGATGCAAAACCATCAAATGAGACGAAAGAGCCAATATGTCCTTCTGAAAGTATAGGAATATCAACTGAATTTTTTACACAGCATGTAATCATAATTTATATTTCTTTATTGTATATTAATTTAATTAGCTGTTCTTATGAGCAGAAACTTTCAGCTAGGCGAAAACCCATTACGTAAATGTTTCTGGGGAATTTCCCATGGCGACGAGTATTTCTGGCAAGATCTCGAAAACGAGAATAACTTCCCCCTCGTGCCACTCTGTGCTTACCTTGAACATTGACTAAATCATCTTGTACGGCAACCCCTCCAGGATAAGCTGCGTAGTTTTCCGCAACATATTCTTCGACATTACCAGCCATATCTAAACATCCGAAAGGTGAGGCGCCACCGGAGAACATACCTACTGGAGTTGTGGTAAATATTCCACTTTCTGCTGTATTAGCATAGTCTGGTAGAAATTGTTCTCCCCAAGGAAACTGTAGATTATCAGGGCCCGCTGCTGCATATTCCCATTCAGCTTCATTAGGTAATCGGAAAATTCTTCCGGTTTTTTCTGTTAGCCACTGACAATAACAATCAGCATCTTCAGCCGTAATTCCATTAACGGGATGATTAGCAATTTCAAAAGGATAACGTCCTAAAAACCAAGTATCAGGTAAACGACTTTCGCCACTATCCTTTAAAAAAACCATATACTCAAAATTAGTAACAGGATACTTGCCAATTCTATAAGATTTTAAGTGAACGCGATGGCGAGGTATTTCTTTTATTATCCACTCACGGTCTAAATTTAAATCTGATAAAGCAACCATAGTAGAATCTAATTCTTCAGAAGATAATCCAATATAAATATTTCCTCCTGGAATATCTATCATTTTTGGAGCAAGTGGGTCTAGTCTTGGATCTCCTGTATATGAAAGTAATTGTCCTGCGGTATAACGATATTCCAATGGGAATTCTATACTTTCAATTATTCTCAACCAATGATTTATACTTTCTTTTGATAATTTTTTGAATTCTTCTAAAGTTAGATTTAATTTCCTAGTTGGAGTATAATTTTCTTTCAACCCCAGCAATTTTCTGTCACTTGAATCTGGAGACGCTTTTTCTAAGTAGCAGGGTGAATGAAAATGTTTCATATTCATTAATTCACCTCAAATATTTGTCTGTTATTTAATATAGTAAATTGGACAATAAATTTAATACTCACAGATAAGACCTGTTTGAAGGCAATTTTCCTGAAAAGTATTCCAGAATCCTTCTGGATAAGATTCTATATCACTATTTAAAAGTAATGGTTTTCTCCATTCAAAGTTTTTGAATCCTGCTTTTTCAAGAGCATGTTCGTAATTTTCACGACTCCATCGATAAAATGTAAAGGAACTCGGTGGATTAGTAACAAACTCAGCTTGATATCGAAAACCACTGTTCCAGCTTTCTTCATTCAGAACATTCACTCCATAGATGTCAAAGTTCCCCATTTTTAATTTAAAATCAGGATCAACTGTGTAAGCAATTAATTTACCAGAAGGTTTTATATTATTAGCAATAACGCGGAACATTGCTTCAAGATCGTTTAATGATTCGGCATTGTTGAATAACCAAGCAGCAACAACAATATCGAATTTTCCGAATGATTCCATGGTGCAAACATTGCGAACGTGAAACTCAAGATCGTCGCCATATTGTTTTGATTTTTCTCTGGCGAGGTCTATCATTTTTTCTGATATATCTACACCAATTACTTTGGACGCACCGAGGTTTCGTAACTCTCGACCGAAATAGCCATATCCACAAGCTAAGTCTAGAATTGATTTTCCACTGACATCTCCGATCATATCGAATATCGTTCTGACTTCTATTTTACGTTGGGCAACAGTATCTGCAAATTCTTCGAAAGATTCTCCGATAGAGTCATAGATAATTTTCTTCTTCATTATTTACCTTCGGTAATACATTAAGTGTTTCTAGTTAAAATTTAGCTAATTGATTAATAATTTAGTAAATTAATAATCAATTAAGTTTATTATGACATTAAAATAATTAACGGCAAAGATTGAGCTGTGTTTGTTTTATGCTTGTCAGTATAAATATAAAAAGTAATCAGTGATTTATTTTTAGAGGGGATGATAGTTTCAAATGTAATAATTTTCAAATTATTTTGTTAAATATTGATAATTAATAAAAATAATTAGTGTCTATAAAAGTGAACAACATAATAAAAATTAATATTTATATGGAAAATTGTTTCTTCGCAGTGTTTTTTGTTTTGTTTATAAATCAAATAGTTTGCTTCTTATGGGAAGTGCATGCCATCTCAATAATGAAATGGCATAAAAGTACGATATTAAAAATCATACTAATTATTATTCAAAATACGCATGATTATCTGTCTTAGCCAACAATGAGCAGTATCTATTTCCTGCCGTTTGTGCCAAACCATTTTAAAATCGAAAGGAGCAATGTCAAATGGTGGGGAAAATATCTGTAGATTAGAGTCATTTTTTATACTAATTAAACTACGGTGAGCTACTGTGAGAATTAAATCAGTTCCAGAAATGATATCATTGGCTATACCCCAGTGAGGTAGTTGCACACTAATCTTTCTATGTAAATCTTCTTTTGCTAAAACACGATCAATATCGTCTTCTGCACCTGCTCGCATAGCAACAGATACATGAGGGCGTGCTAACCAAGAGTTTCGATCTAGATATCCATTTTCTGGAATAGTTGATGCATCAGCTAGACAAGAAAATTTTTCGATGAATAAAGTATGCTCACGTAAATCCTCAGGTACCTTTTGCGGAAATACTCCGAGAGCGAGATCAATTTCGTTATCGATTACGTCAATAAGCATAGACTCTCGGCTAGCTTGACTTATAGATAATTTAATATTAGGGGCAATAGTGCGAAATGTTCGGATTAAAATGGGTAATAGAACACGAGCTCCATAGTCTGACATTGATAAACGAAAAGTTCTTCTGGTCTGAGTTGGATCGAATGATGGGGGTTCAATTAGTGTATTAATTTGTCCCAAAATCTCACGAAGAGGTGCGAGTAATTCTTGAGCTCGAATAGTTAGTTCAAGCTTTCCAGAGCGACGAACTAGTAAAGGGTCATCAAACAGGTTGCGCAAATTTGCAAGTGCATGGCTTATTGCTGGTTGGCTTTTATGTAGTCTATTTGCTGTACGAGTGATGTGCTTTTCGATTAATAATATCTGTAAAGTCACCAATAGATTAAGGTCAATGTTTCGTAAATTATTCATAAACTTTATAATGAGATGTTGTTTTTTTAATAAATTACATTAAATTTCATTACATTTATAGTTTGTTTTCAAAACAACTGAAATATAGATCACAAAATCAGAATGTATTAGAGGAGTTTTCAATGTAACGAATGGAAATGTACTCATAAAGTATTAGATGGCTTATGGAAGAAAGAAAAAAAACGCTACAGGGAACAGTAGCGTAAAATGTAACAAAAATATACTCAGGTGGTTTTAAAGATTAAATAATGATATCTTTAGATTGAAAATTGCATACAACTGCAGTGGTAAATTGGTCATTTTATGAATAGGAGTTAAGAGAACATTTCATCCATTATGTTACGCACGTTATTTTGTGATTGCATGGCTGATTCATTTCCTAGCGATAATCCCTCTGCGAAAATGAATTCAACATCGGTAATCCCAATAAAATTCAAAATGAGATTCATGTATGGAGTCAGTAAATCAGAAGGGCTATCTTTGTAGATCCCACCACGAGCGGTCAATACGATGGCTTTTTTGCCTTCTATTAACCCTTGAGAACCGGACTCAGTATAACGAAACGTAACGCCTGAACGGATAATTAAGTCAAAATAATTTTTTAACTGAGTTGGAATGCTAAAGTTATACATAGGTACTGCAATAACAACTACGTCATGACTTTTTAATTCTGAAATTAATGAATTAGATAAATTCAGTGCCTCTTTTTGTCGATCTGTTAAATCAATATTATTTGTGCATAATGCACCTACTAATTCATTATCAAGTACAGGAATTGGATGTTTAGCCAGATCTCGAATGGTGACTTTATTTTCTTGATTGTTATTTGACCATTTTTCAATAAAATAATCTACCATTTTATTACTTTGAGAGGATTGATCTAGAATGCTAGATTTAAGTATAAGTGCTTTACTCATGTTTGGTTCCTTATAATAACAATGGTGACGCCAATGTCGTATTGACTAATCATATAATATGAAAAATCAGAGCGTAAGATGTATTAACATCACCAAAGAATATTTATAAAATTTGATAATGAAAAACTTAAATGTTTTAATTTTTATGTTTTGTAACTAATTGAATTAAAATAAAAAAATGTTAAGTTTTCTATGGGGATTTATTTCTAATTTTCACTGGAAGCCATAGTGAAATATTGAACCATCAGGACACCAGAAAAAATTAATACAATTCCTAATAGCTTTCCTAAATTTGCTTCCTTAATTGGCAATCCCATTAATCCAAAATGATCAATCAGTACAGATGTAATAATTTGGCCAGATATCACACATATAATGAAATTAGTTGCGCCTAGCTGTGGAGTCAGAATGAGAGCCGCAGTAATGTATATCACTCCAGCAATACCACCAAACCAAGACCATATTGGTAAGTTTGTTGCCTGAGCAATCTGTGGCATTGGTACTTTCATTGCTAGCAAAACTGGAATAACAGCTAATAAACTCACTAAAAGTGACACTACAGTTCCCCATAGCGGATGCCCTAAACTGCGGCCTAGTGCAGCGTTAGCGCCAGCTTGCAGTGGCACCACAGCTCCAGCAAAAATTGCTCCACATGTCAAAATAGCAGCTGATATTGAAATAGGGAATGTCATTGATATTACCTCAAATTAACTTTAAATCATGTTCTTGGTGTTTAACTATGTTCCTTAGTTAAGTATTGGATTCTAAAACTCGGTAGTATTAAACATGTTTTTCTCTTACTTGAACGAAAGATTCACCCAGTAGGTATGTGATAACGTTTTAATACGCGGTCATTCTTAAACATTAGTCAAAAGAATTGAAATCATTTTTTTAATACAAAATTATTCAAATCATGAATGATTGGTTGCGGCCATATCGTTTAATCTTCTTGGTAGAAAAAACAGATCACTTAAGTAAAAAAAACCTCGGCGCATTCACCGAGGTTATTATATGTAGTGACAGTCAACCCGCATTCAAGCAAAAATGCTCCACAAGCTGTGAAAGCAGTTTCCTTGTTGGTTCAATAAATGCCATGTCCAAGAATTCATCGGGTTGATGTGCTTGTTCAATAGAGCCCGGCCCCAAGACTAATGTCGGGCACAACTCCTGAATAAAAGGGGCTTCTGTACAGTAGTTGACGGTATCCGCTTTCGTTCCCAGCAGTTTTTCAATTACACCCACCAATTTATGGTTTGTTGGGCATTCATAACCCGGGATCGGGGGGTGAAGTTCCGTTACGTTCAGGCGCCCGGGCCAGCGTTGTTTTACGGGTTCCAGTGCCTCATTCAGCAATCCGTTTAAATCCTGCAAAGTTAATCCAGGAAGAGGGCGGATATCCATATGCAGCTCGCAGCAAGCACAAATGCGGTTTGCCGCATCCCCGCCATGAATATGGCCGAAATTCATGGTTGGATAGGGAATGATGAAGGCCGGATTGTGATAGCGCTCTTGCAAGGTGTTGCGCAGTTCTATCAATCGAGTAATGGATTCATGCATCAGATCAATGGCATTAACACCTCGCGCGGGATCGCTGGAATGCCCTGATTTTCCTTCAATACGGATCGATTGAGCCATATGTCCTTTATGGGCGCGGATCGGTTGTAATGATGTTGGTTCGCCAATAATCGCGAAATCAGGCCGAATGTTGGCATTGGCAGCAAAGTAACGTGCTCCGGCCATTGATGTTTCTTCATCAGCGGTAGCCAGAATATAAAGAGGATGAGAGAGTTTACTGACATCAATATCCCGCAGAGCATCAACGATAAAGGCAAAAAAACCTTTCATATCAGCCGTTCCAAGCCCATATAACTTGCCATCGCGTTCGGTCAGTGTGAATGGATCTTGTGTCCAGCGCCCAGCATCAAAAGGAACGGTATCCGTATGACCACACAGTAGTAACCCTCCCGAACTACTGCCCAATGTAGCCAGTAGATTGAACTTACCCCGGGTTTCAGGGACAGCTTGAATTTCAATCGAAAAACCAATCTCTTTTAGCCATTCCGCCAGCAGATTGATAACAACTTCATTGCTTTGATCCAACTCAGCATCGGTGGCACTGATAGAGGGCGCTGCAATGAGCTGATGATATAACTTAATAAATGGCGGTAATTTGATATTCACTGTTGACAGCCCTTACTCATAATAGTATCAATATTAATTCATTTTAACTGAATAAAAATGCAATTATATAGTTGGGTTAATACTACAAGGTGAATAAATCCCATGTTGAATGCTTTGATCGTTGGTGCCAGTGGTTATACCGGAGCTGAGTTAGCAGCATATCTGCAACGCCATCCCCATGTCCATCTCTCCGGTTTGATGGTTTCTTCCCAAAGTTCAGATGCGGGGAAATGTTTTTCAGCGCTTTACCCGCAATATAAAGGCATGCTTGATTTACCCTTACAGCCGTTGACTGATGTTTCTGAGGCGGCGCGTGGTATTGATGTGGTTTTCCTCGCGACGGCTCATGAAGTCAGCCATGACATTGCACCGATATTTCTGGAAGCGGGTTGTATTGTGTTTGATTTATCAGGTGCCTACCGAGTACAAAATACACAGTTTTATAAAAAATACTATGGATTCGAACATAAAAATTCAGCATGGTTAGAACAGGCAGTGTATGGACTGGCAGAATGGCAGGCAGAAAAAATCAAGCAAGCCCGGTTGGTTGCGGTGCCCGGTTGTTATCCTACTGTTTCCCAACTTTCACTGAAACCACTGCTCGAAAAAAATTTACTGGATACGGAATATTGGCCCGTGATCAATGCGGTCAGTGGTGTCAGTGGTGCAGGACGAAAGGCATCAATAACCAACAGTTTCTGTGAAGTCAGTTTGCAGCCTTATGGTGTTTTTAACCATCGCCATCAACCTGAAATTGCGGCACATTTAGGTACAGAAGTGATCTTCACACCCCATTTGGGCAATTTTTCGCGCGGGATTCTTGCCACAATTACCTGCAAACTGAAATCGGGTGTGACAGAAGAACAAGTCAGAGAGGCTTATCTGCGGGCTTATCACGATAAGCCGCTGGTACGTTTATACAGTCAAGGTGTACCTGCGCTGAAATCTGTTGTTGGTTTGCCGTTCTGCGATATTGGTTTTGCTGTTCAGGGGCAACACCTGATCATCGTGGGGGCTGAGGATAATTTGCTGAAAGGTGCCGCCGCACAGGCCGTGCAGTGCATGAATATTCGTTTTGGGTATGAGGAAACTCAGGCATTGCTTTAATCTGACATTTAAATGGCTACAGACTGAATGCCAAAGAATCAAAATTCCGACAGATGTTAATACTGACAGAGGATAAATCCGATGGAGCCGTTAGTTATCAAGTTGGGTGGGGTGCTATTAGATAGCGAAGAAGCACTGGAACGGTTATTTACCACATTGCAGTTGTACCGAAAGACCCATAAGCGCCCGCTGGTCATTGTCCATGGTGGTGGCTGTTTGGTTGATGAGCTGATGCAGAAATTGCAGTTACCGATTTTGAAACAGCAAGGTCTGCGAGTCACGCCAGCAGATCAAATCGATATCATTACTGGAACATTGGCGGGAACAGCCAACAAGAAGTTATTGGCATGGGCAATAAAATATCGATTGCCTGCCATTGGGTTATGTCTGGGAGATGGTGGCATTGTAAAAGTATCCCAACTTGATGAAACGTTTGGTCATACAGGAAAGGCTCAGCCCGGACGCCCCGATTTCCTGAAAATTTTACTGGATGTGGGCTATATGCCGATTATCAGTTCAATTGGCATGACAGAACACGGTGAATTGATGAATGTGAATGCTGATCAGGCCGCTACCGCCATTGCACAAGTGTTAAACGCAGATTTGGTTTTGTTATCTGATGTGAGCGGTATTTTGGATGGCAAGGGCAAGAAAATCCCGGAAGCTACATCGGAAAAGATCGAGCAGCTTATTGAACAGGGCATTATTACCGATGGCATGATCGTAAAAGTGAATGCAGCTCTGGAAGCCGCAAAAACGCTTGGGCAGCCAGTGGATATTGCGAGTTGGCGACATGCGGAACAATTGATTGCGTTATTTAATGGCATCCCTGTCGGCACACGAATTTTGGGCTGATGAATTTTTGGGTTGATTGAGAACATGGCCTTTGGCTGAGATAAAAACAAAATTAAAAGGTTATCCCTATGACGAAAAGCATTAAAAAAATTGTGTTGGCATATTCCGGTGGATTGGATACCTCTGCCATTATTCCGTGGCTGAAAGAACATTATGATAATTGTGACGTGATCGCGTTTGTTGCTGATGTCGGCCAAAGTCGTGAAGATCTGGAAGGTGTCGAGCAGAAAGCATTGCGTTCTGGTGCTTCTGAATGCTACGTCGTTGATCTGCGTGAAGAGTTCATCAAAGAGTATGTTTATCCTGTGCTGAAAACCGGTGCGTTGTATGAAGGCAGCTACCTGCTTGGTACGTCAATGGCCCGCCCAATTATTGCTAAAGCACAGGTTGAACTGGCATTGAAAGTGGGAGCAGATGCTGTCGCCCACGGTGCAACGGGTAAAGGTAATGATCAGGTTCGGTTTGAAAGCACTTATACCGCTTTGGCACCGCATCTGAAAGTTGTTGCCCCGTGGCGGGAGTGGGATCTGCGTTCCCGTGAGGCTCTGTTGGATTATTTGAAAGTCCGTGATATCCCCACAACCGCAACGCTGGAAAAGATTTATAGCCGTGATGAAAACGCCTGGCATATCTCAACTGAAGGCGGGGTGTTGGAAAGCACGTGGAATGCCGCCAATAAAGATTGCTGGGTTTGGACAGCCGAGCCAGAAGATGCGCCTAATGAACCAGAATATGTCACTGTTACCGTTGAGAAAGGTGAAGTGATTGGTGTGAATGGTCAGCTTTTTTCGCCTTATCAATGCCTTAATGAATTGAACGCTCTGGGGGCTAAGCACGGCATCGGGCGGATCGATATTGTGGAAAACCGTTTGGTGGGCATGAAATCCCGTGGCTGTTATGAAACACCAGGGGGAACCATCATGATGGAAGCACTGCGTGGTATTGAGCAATTGGTTCTGGATCGCGATAGCTTCAAATGGCGTCAGCAACTGGGACTGGAAATGTCTTATGTTGTCTATGACGGACGTTGGTTTGCACCATTACGCCAGTCAATTCAGGCAGCGGCGGAAATGTTGGCAGACAGTGTCAGCGGGGAGGCTGTCCTTAAACTCTATAAAGGGCAGGTGACAGCCGTGCAGAAAAAATCCGCCAACAGTCTCTATTCTGAAGAGTTCGCTACTTTTGGCGAAGATGAGGTTTACGATCACAGCCATGCTGAAGGTTTTATCCGCCTCTATTCGCTTTCTTCACGTATCCGTGCGCTGAATAGCAAAAAGTAATTTCTTAATCATCGACAGTAAAAAGATAAAGAGAACAGGAAGGATATTATGGCACTTTGGGGCGGACGTTTCAGTCAGGAAGCCGATCAGCGGTTCAAGCAATTCAACGATTCACTGCGTTTTGATTACCGTTTGGCTGAGCAGGATATTGTTGGCTCAGTTGCATGGTCAAAAGCATTGGTGACGGTGGGAGTATTAACTACCGGAGAGCAGCAAAAGCTGGAGCTGGCTTTGAACGAGCTACTGGATGAAGTGCGAATCAGCCCCAAGGCCATTTTGCAAAGTGACGCGGAAGATATTCACAGTTGGGTAGAAGGGCAACTGATTGCGAAAGTGGGAGACTTGGGAAAAAAACTTCATACAGGTCGTAGCCGTAATGATCAGGTCGCAACTGACCTGAAATTATGGTGTAAAGATCAGATTGCCCATATCCTGAACGCATTGATTGGGTTGCAGCAAGCATTGGTACTCACCGCTGAAAATAATCAGGATGCAGTGATGCCCGGTTATACCCATTTACAGCGGGCGCAACCCGTCACTTTTGCCCATTGGTGTCTTGCCTATGCGGAAATGTTGGGGCGTGATGAAAGCCGTTTGCAAGATACATTGAAGCGGTTGGATGTCAGTCCGTTGGGATGTGGCGCGTTGGCAGGAACGGCTTACGATATCGATAGGGAGCAATTGGCATCATGGTTAGGTTTTGCTTCGGCAACACGCAATAGCTTGGATAGTGTTTCCGATCGGGATCATGTCTTGGAGCTACTGTCAGATGCAAGCATTAGTATGATCCATCTTTCGCGTTTTGCCGAAGATCTGATTTTCTTTAATAGCGGTGAAGCCGGATTTGTTGAATTGTCAGATCGGGTAACTTCCGGCTCTTCTTTGATGCCTCAAAAGAAAAACCCAGATGCACTGGAGCTTATTCGTGGGAAGTGTGGCCGGGTTCAGGGGGCTTTAACAGGGATGATGATGACGCTGAAAGGGCTTCCGCTTGCTTACAATAAAGATATGCAGGAAGACAAAGAAGGCTTGTTTGATGCACTGGATACCTGGTTGGATTGCTTGCTTATGGCGACACTGGTACTGGATGGCATTCAAGTGAAGCGTTCTCGTTGTGAGGAGGCAGCAAAACAGGGATATGCCAACGCAACTGAGCTGGCTGATTATCTGGTGGCAAAAGGTGTTCCATTCCGTGAAGCACATCACATTGTTGGTGAGGCTGTAGTGGCAGCAATCACTAAAGGTAAGGCTCTGGAAGAACTCTCTTTACTTGAATTACAAAAATTCAGCGATGTTATTTCAGCGGATGTTTATGCCGTTTTATCGTTACAATCCTGTCTGGATAAGCGTTTGGCAAAAGGTGGTGTAGCACAAAAACAAGTGAAGCAAGCGATTGCTCAGGCAAAGCTGCGATTTAGGTAAAAAAAAACCAATAATCACAAGCCGTTGATAGTTTTTTGCCCTCATGGATATAATGATTTATAGATCAATACTATCATTGATATCAAAAGCAGAGGTGGGAATGAATATCCGCGATCTGGAATACCTTGTGGCACTTGCTGAATATCGGCACTTTCGCCGAGCTGCTGATGCTTGTCATGTCAGCCAACCAACATTGAGCGGGCAAATCCGCAAATTGGAAGATGAATTGGGTGTGATGCTGCTGGAACGTACTAGCCGCAAAGTATTGTTTACCCAACAGGGTATGTTGTTAGTGGAACAGGCCAAAACCGTATTGCGTGAAGTCAAGGTCTTGCAGGAGATGGCTTCTCTTCAAGGTGAAAGTATGTCTGGACCGCTGCATATCGGTCTTATTCCTACAATCGGCCCCTATCTTTTACCGCTTATTATTCCTGAATTGCATAAATTGTTCCCTAAATTAGAAATGTATTTGCATGAGGAGCAAACCCAAAACTTGCTGGCGCAGCTTGATAGCGGAAAGCTTGATTGTGCTATTTTGGCGTCGGTGAAAGAAACTGAGGCATTTATTGAAGTGCCGCTTTTTGAAGAACCGATGAAACTGGCCGTGTATGAAGAACATAAGTGGGCAGAACGAGATCAGTTCAAAATGAGTGAACTGGCCGGTGAGAAATTACTGATGCTGGAAGATGGTCATTGTTTACGTGATCAGGCTATGGGCTTCTGTTTTCAGGCGGGAGCCAAAGAAGATACCCATTTCAGGGCAACCAGTCTGGAAACGTTGCGCAATATGGTGGCAGCGGGTAGTGGTATTACATTATTGCCTGAATTATCGGTTCCACGAGAGAGAAAACGTGATGGTGTATGCTATCTGGAATGTGATCAACCGATACCTAAGCGCTCCGTTATATTGGTCTATCGCCCCGGCTCACCTCTGCGTGGTCGCTATGAGCAATTGGCAGAGGCGATTAGGGTTAAAATGGGTAATTATTTCGACGTCCTCGAAAAAATATCAAAATAACCGGTTTAACCCATTGAGCGCTGCAACACGGTAGGCTTCCGCCATCGTTGGATAATTGAAGGTAGTATTAACGAAATATTCGATATTATTGCCTTCACCTTTTTGTTCCATGATGGCCTGACCGATATGAATGATCTCTGCTGCCCGTTCGCCAAAACAGTGAATACCCAAGATTTGTTTTGTTTCACGGTGGAATAGGATTTTGATGCTGCCGACATTCATTCCCGCAATTTGTGCTCTTGCCAGATGTTTGAATTGAGCGCGTCCAACCTCATAAGGGATTTTCAGGGCAGTTAATTGCTGCTCGGTCTTGCCCACTGAACTGATCTCTGGAATGGTATAAATTCCTGTTGGGATGTCTTCCACCAGATACAGGTCTGCGTTACCCGTTGTGATCGCCCTTGCTGCAATGCGCCCTTGATCATAGGCCGCAGAAGCCAGACTTGGATAGCCGATAACATCACCAACCGCGTAGATATTTTCATTGCTGGTCTGGTAGACACGGTTAACTTTCAGTAAGCCACGACTGTCTGTTTCCAACCCGACATTTTCCAAACCGAGCGTGTCTGTATTACCTGTTCGGCCATTGGCATATAGCAGGCAATCAGCTTTAACTTTTTTGCCGGACTTCAGGTGAACAATCACACCATCATCAACACCTTCGATCTTTTCATATTCTTCATTGTGGCGGATGATAACGCCACTATTCCAGAAATGGTAAGACAGGGCATCAGACATTTCTTGATCAAGGAAAGACAGCAGATGATCACGGGTATTGATCAAATCTATTTTAACGCCCAGCCCCCGGAATATAGAAGCATATTCACAGCCAATGACCCCCGCCCCATAGATAATCACGTGACGTGGTTCATGATCCAATTGCAGGATGGTATCGCTGTTATAAATGCGGGAATGGGTAAAATCGACGTCGGGAGGGCAGTAAGGGCGGGAACCAGTGGCAATGATGATTTTATCCGCGCTTAATACGTCAACACTACCATCGGCATAACGAACACTGACCCGATGCTCATCAATGAATGTTGCCTCTCCTGCAAACATCCGGCATCGATTGCGTTCATAAAACCCTTGGCGCATTTTTGTTTGCTGGTTAATGACAACTTCAGCATGGCGCAGGATTTCAGAAAACGATGAACGGAGAATGCGGGAGTTATCACTGTAGAGAGGGTTTTGATTAAATTCGATAATGCGACTGACTGCATGGCGGAGAGCTTTCGACGGAATGGTGCCCCAGTGAGTACATCCACCACCGACATTATTGTAACGTTCTATAACAGCAACGTTTTTACCTTGTTTTACCAACCCCATTGCTGCTCCTTCCCCGCCGGGACCAGAGCCAATTACAATGGCATCAAAATGAGTATATTGCATAGAGGAAAGACCTGTTTTTACACAAAATAACAACTCTATCTTAACATTATTTGATGTAATAACCCAATGAGCATGCGGTTTTTATCTCATTGTTTAGAAATAAAACAGAAAAACATCGAATAATATCTTTAAGAGAACAATCACAGCAAACCCCGCAGAATCTGTTATATTTGCCTCATTATAGAGTCAAGATAGATCAGGATTGTTGTGAGTAACGTAACCGGCGTTAGAGCAAAACAGAAAGAAAAAACCCGTCGCTCCCTGATTGAAGCAGCATTCAGTCAGCTTAGTGCTGAACGTAGTTTCACCAGTTTGAGTTTGCGGGAAGTGGCTCGTGAAGCTGGTATTGCACCGACTTCTTTCTATCGTCATTTTCGGGATGTGGATGAATTAGGTCTGACTATGGTAGATGAAAGTGGTCTGATGTTGCGTCAGTTAATGCGTCAGGCCCGTCAGCGTATCGCAAAGGGTGGCAGCGTCATTCGTACTTCTGTTTCAACGTTCATGGAATTCATAGGCAACAATCCTAACGCGTTCCGGCTATTGCTGCGTGAACGCTCCGGTACATCGGCTGACTTTCGTGCGGCTGTAGCACGGGAAATCCAACATTTTATTGCTGAATTGGCAGACTATCTTGAACAAGCGAGCCATATGCCACGTCATTTTACCGAAATACAAGCTGAGGCGATGGTGACAATCGTGTTCAGTGCAGGTGCAGAAGCGCTGGATATTGACGAGGAAAAAAGGCGTCGCCTCGAAGAACGTTTAGTTTTACAACTCCGCATGATTTCCAAAGGCGCTTATTATTGGTATCGTCGTGAGCAAGAAAAAAATACTGTCCCTAAAGTGATCCCTAAAACTTCTGAATAATAATGAAAGGAGAATAATACGATGGAACAATACCGCCAAGATAAAAGCACAATGTTGCTGGCTCTTATCGTTGGAATGGCAACACACGGAACTTTCTCAGCATTCTTCAATTCACATGTGCCTTTTTCTGTTTTCCCTATTATCGCATTGGCACTTTCTCTGTATTGTCTCCATCAACGTTATTTAAATTACCCAATGGCAGAAGGGCTGCCAAAACTGGCAACAGGATCTTTCTTCTTGGGCATGTTTATGTATAGCGCATTTATTCGGATGGAATATCCAGAAATTGGTTCTAATTTCCTGCCAGTCGTCATTGCCACTGTCTTGGTATTTTGGATCTACTTAAAGATGAAAGGACGCAAACAGCAGTCGAGGTTCACGGCAGAAAGCCAAAGCTGATAGTTTTTAGCGAGAGCAGCTCAATAAAAAACGCCATGAAATTAATCTCGTGGCGTTTTTGTTTTTCAGTCAGCAGTAATGATCATTTATGGGGGTTAGGTTCTTTTTTCCAGCAGTACACCGCATTCCATATGGTGGGTATAAGGGAATTGATCAAAGAGTGCCAGTTTGCTGATCTTATGAGTCTGCGTCAGTGTTTCCAGATTTTGGCAGAGTGTTTCAGGATTGCAGGAAATATAAAGGATACGTGGATATGCCTGAACCATTTTGATGGTATCTTCATCCAGACCGCTGCGCGGCGGGTCAACAAAAATGGTTTCACATTGATAACTCTTTAAGTCGATTCCTTGCAGTCGATTGAATTCTCGCTCTCCATTCATTGCCTGTGTAAATTCTTCCGCCGACATACGGATAATCTGTACATTATCAATGTGGTTCGCTGCGATGTTAAATTGTGCGGCAGCAACTGAAGGTTTGGCAATTTCTGTCGCCAGTACTCGGTCAAAATTCTGCGCCAGCGCCAGAGAGAAGTTACCATTACCACAATAAAGTTCAAGCAAATCACCTTTAGAGCCTTTGGTGATATTAATCGCCCACTCCAACATATGAATATTGATGCTGGCATTCGGCTGTGTGAAGCTGTTTTCAACCTGGCGGTAAATCATGGTCTTACCTGCAACAGGTAATTCTTCATCTATATAGTCATGATCGAGCATAATTTTGGTTTTTGCTGCGCGCCCAATAAGTTGGACATCAAAACCTTCTGCGATTAATTGGTTGCGCAGAATAGTTGCCTGTTCACGCCACTCATCACCCAGTTTTTTATGATAAAGCAGGGAAACAATGATTTTGTTGCTGCGGGTGGAAAGGTAATCAACCTGAAACAGTTTATGACGTAATACGGGATTATTTTTTACGCCGGCAATGATTGCTTGCATCATTCTATTGATAAGCTGATTGGCTACCGGAAATTGATCAATACGGATACGTTGCCTGGTCTGCTGATCAAACATGATATGGTACAGGTCGTCTTCCTCATGCCAGATACGGAATTCTGCTCGCATTCTGTAATGTGATGCAGGAGAACGGAAAACTTCAGGCTCAGGTGCGCTAAAGGGGGCCATCATTCCTTTTAGGCGATGGGCCTTTTCCATCAATTGGTTTTCATAATTTTCCGTTGGCAAAGCATTCTGCATTATCTGGTTCTCGTATGGTCGCATTAAGAAAAATTTCCGAGCGGCATTGTAGGTGAAGCGTAGAGGTAGGGGAAGCGTAAAGAATGTCCGGTTTTCTGGTTTATCGGCCTCTTTTTTTGATGGGGTGGATTCTGGACACCCTATGGCCTTCATCGTAGCATGGCTCCTTATAGTTAGGTGTATAGCCGTTAAATACCACTCTCTCATTGCAAATCTTATGACAAATAAAAAACACATTCTTTTAGCTGCTGTGTCTGTTGCAGTGTTTTCTGGTTTGAGTCATGTTGCAGTTGCGGATAATCAAGATCCGATAGTAGTTACAGCCAATCGTTTTAAACAGCCGATTTCCTCAGTTTTAGCACCAATGACGGTGGTGACTCGTGAAGAGATAGATAAGTGGCAATCTAGTAGCTTAGTTGATGTCTTACGCCGTTTGCCGAGTGTTGATATTGCGCAGAATGGCGGTATCGGGCAGCATTCCTCTTTATTTGTTCGTGGTACAAACTCAAGTCATACACTGGTGCTGGTGGATGGAGTCCGTTTGAATCAGGCTGGTATCACGGGTTCGGCTGATTTTAGCCAAATACCAATTTCAATGGTGCAGCGAATAGAATATATCCGTGGTGCTCGTTCTGCCGTATATGGCTCTGATGCTATCGGCGGGGTAATCAATATCATCACTAAGCGGGAACAACGCGGAACAACACTAAATGCGGGAATAGGGTCTAATGGATATCAGAATTATAACGGCTCGACACAGCAAAAACTTGGTGAGAATACTTTATTAACCGCAGCAGCAGGTTATACCTATACCAAAGGGTTTGATGTTGTTGCTGGTAAAGGAAGTAATGAACCTGATCGAGACGGGTTTATGAGCAAAATGTTATGGGTTGGAATTGATCATAAATTCAATGATCAATTCAATGGGTTTGTGCGCACATACGGTTACGATAATAGAACAAATTATGATGATGCTTCTACGGATACCCGAGAATTATTCAGCCGTAATTACGAAACCGGAATTCAATTTAATCAAGGTATTTATTCTTCTCAACTCACTGCCAGTTACAGTCATGCTAAAGACTATAATTTCAAACATAAGCGTTATGAGGGAAAGGCGACTCTGAGTGATTCAAAACAATACAACATGCAATGGGGAAACTTATGGCAGGTTGGCTATGGGGCAATCAGTAGTGGAGTTGACTGGAAAAGGGAATCAGTTGCCGCAGGCTCCAACTATATTCCACAACAAAAAAGTGTTGATAACACAGGCTTGTATTTAACAGCACAGCAAAAAATCCATGATTTTACTTTGGAAGGGGCTGTGCGTTCAGATCGCCACGCTGAATATAATTGGAATACAACATGGCAAACGGGAGCGAGTTGGGAATTCATTGATGGTTATCGTCTTATCGCTTCCTATGGTACGGCATTCAAGGCGCCAGCTTTAAACCAGCTTTACAGCCAATGGGGTAATGAAAGTCTTAAACCAGAAAAAAGTAAACAATGGGAAGGTGGAGTTGAAGGATTGACTGGCCCACTGAATTGGCGTTTGTCTGTTTATCGTAATGACATTGAACAATTGATAAATTTTACCAATAACCATTATGAAAATATTGGTAAGGCAAAAATAAAAGGTGTTGAGTGGACGGGAACGATGGATACCGGCTTATTCCAGCACCAACTTACATTACAGTATGTTGATCCGCGTGATGGCAATGATCAGCAATTAATGCGTAGGGCTAAACAGCAAGTTAAATATCAATTAGATTGGGAAGCCTTCAATGTCGATTGGGGAATAACCTACCAATATATTGGTAAGCGTTACGACCAAGATTATAGTGTGTATCCTGCGAAAACAGTGAAATTAGCTGGTGTAAGTCTATGGGACATCAACGCCTCATATCCAATCACTGACCACCTTACAATACGTGCTAGAATAGCTAATCTGTTTGATAAAAATTATGAGACAGCCTATGGCTATCGCACTCCAGGAAGAGAATACTACCTCACTGGTAGCTACAACTTCTGATTTAAACAAGACCACCCGTCCAACGATTCTGGTTTTTGATTCCGGAGTGGGTGGTTTATCTGTCTATCAAGAGGTCCGGCAATTATTGCCGGACCTCCACTATATATATGCTTTTGATAATGAAGCTTTCCCGTATGGAGAGAAAACGGCCGAAGTGATTATCGACAGGGTCGTTCAAGTTGTTGATGTCATCCAGAGAAAACATCCTTTGGCAGTTGTTGTTATTGCCTGCAATACGGCCAGTACAGTCAGCCTGCCAGCTCTGCGTGAACGTTTTCCCTTTCCTGTCGTTGGTGTCGTGCCTGCAATTAAACCCGCCGCAAAACTGAGTTGTAACCGCGTTGTTGGATTATTGGCGACACGTGCTACGGTGAATCGCGACTATACCAAAGAATTAATTACCCGATTTGCGACGGATTGTCAGGTCTACTCAATAGGCTCATCTGAGCTGGTGGAATTGGCGGAGAGAAAACTACACGGTAAGGATGCCCCGCTAGAAGAGTTAGAAAAGATATTGAAACCATGGCTGAAAATGAAAGAACCTCCAGATACTGTCATTTTAGGTTGTACTCACTTTCCTTTAATTGCAGAAGAGCTTTCACAAGTTTTACCTGATGGAACAAGATTGGTTGATTCAGGAGCAGCTATTGCCCGCAGAACCGCGTGGTTGGTTAAAAATCGGGATGATTTGTTTTTAACAACGATGGATAACTTGGCTTATTGCACAAAGATGGAACCAAATAGTGAAGCTCTGCGTCCTGTTTTACGTGAATATGGCTTCCAATCGCTGGAAAAGCTATCAACTTAAGTGCAATTTGGCGTAATAATCGCCAGTCGGTAATTTTTTTCAAAAAAACTATTGTCAGCGCCGTAAAACTCCCTATAATGCGCCACCACTGACCGACGCTGAGCTGACACAAGCCGCTGAGGAAAGGGGGAGAAAAGTGAAAATAAACGCTTGACTCCGGAGGCGAAAAGCGTAAGATACGCAGCCTCGCAACCCGGAAGAGACTTCCGGTTGCCAACGCTCTTTAACAAATTAATCAGACAATCTGTGTGGGCACTCGC
>NZ_JBBMXH010000081.1:0-22259 GCF_037996725.1 Xenorhabdus entomophaga | reverse complement strand
TTTGTTTATGCATATCAGGCTACTATTTCGGGTGTGAGAGCTGTGAAATTTATCACAGTTGACTCCCACCTTTTAATATCTCACCTGTTGCACTTAATATGTTAACTCAGCGTTCAACTACGTGCGGTGCTATGCCCATGTCATTCATCTTAGTTGCTAAAGTACGCCTCAAATCGTGCAACGTCCATTTTTCCTTATGTCCTAATTTTTTCCATATTCTTATCCCGTATTGTGACACTGTTGCATTGTTTTTTAATTCACCCAATAGATAACCGCTTTTATTATGGCGGTTAATTAATTTATCCAAAAAAGGTTTTAAATATTCAGGTATTGGGCGGATGATTTTTTCTCCTGATTTACTATTTTCCTTTGGGACAGTCCACAACATGGAATCAAAATCCCATTCTGAGTATTTTGATAATCTGGCCTCTTGAGTTCGACAGCCAAATACAATCAAGAGTGTTAATAAATTACTATAGTAAGGGGGATGGATGTTTGTATTTATAGATTTCCACAATTGCCCTATTTCATTTTCAGTTAAAACCCTGTCTCCTTTATTTTGTTTTTTACCTACGTCAGGAATTGTTAAATCATCCAGTGCATTACTAATAGCAAATTTTCTTACTCGACAGAATTTTAAAGCTTGTTTGCAGAGTTGAAATATGTATCCAGCAGAAACGGGAGATTTCTTTTTGATTTTATCAAAACATTGAAGCCAATAGTGCGTTTCGCAGTCTGATAACGCCATGTTTCCAATATATGGGTAAATATATTTCTTTAGTTGAGCCACATGTTTATCAATAGATACGCGATTGTCTTTGCCATAATTTTCTATCCAATATTCAATAGCGTCTTTTACAGTGATTGGTTTTAATGATTCCTGCATCGTTAAGTTAAATTGGAGCTTTGGATCTTTACCGGATGCTAACCAACTACGACATTTGTCCCTCGTTTCCCGAGCCTGTTTAAGACTCATATCGGGATAGCGTCCAATGGTAAGGCGGTTTAGCTTTTTACCATCAAGTCGATAGGTAAAAACCCAACTAATACCACCAATTTTGGACGTTTTTGCACTCAATCCAGCACCATCGGCAAAAAATTCAATTTTGTCGCTTTCCCTTCCTTGCAAAATCTTAAGTTTTTTGTCACTGAGCTTGTTTAGTTCGGTAGCCATGATCACTCAAAATATTTATACAAATGTTTATACATAGTGTGGCGTAAGAGTGAGTAAACGTCAATAAATACTGGAACAATATACAGGTTTATTTTTTGATAATAATTTGATTTTAAATGAAAAATTTATATCTTAAGGAAGTATGAGAACATGAAATTATACAACGCCATATGATCTCACTTTTATGAATCCTTCCTTAGATTGATCTCCATCTGAAATAGAAAAATGAGGATTGGCTGAAGCGAGCCATTTCTCATTTTTTTAATTTTCTTTTCCATATTGATGATTTCCAGACATTAGTCATTTCTTATACATAACAAAAACTTAACACTTTTTTATTTGTTCTTTTGGAATTTATTTCCCTGTCTTTCTTATCTTTAAGTAAACTTAATCACTTGATTTTATTTGGTTAATTTTTAAATTAAAAAATAATGGAAATCGTTTTTGATTTATTTTTTTAATTGGTTAATCTTAACTAGGTTGAGTATTTAAAAGACGAAAAGAGGGGAGTATGCAGCAGATGTTAACAACCCAGTTGACCTTTGTGAAGCCTTTTGGTGAGGCAGAGAATCAGGTATTTTCACCTGAATCTATTGGTTTATTAGAAGATTTGATTGTTGAATTTTCTGGCAGGCGTGAAAAATTATTGGAAGAACGGATTGAATGGCAGAAAAAAATAGATGATGGAATACTCCCAGAATTTATTTCGGAAACATCTTCCATTAGAGATGGGGATTGGAAAATACAGGGAATACCTGATGATCTCAAAGATCGCCGAGTCGAAATAACAGGTCCTGTAGAACGTAAAATGGTTATTAACGCCTTAAATGCAAATGTAAAAGTATTTATGGCGGACTTTGAGGATTCATTAGCTCCGGCATGGGATAAAGTTATAAGCGGGCAGATCAACTTACGAGATGCTGTCAATGGCACTATTTCATATACCAATGAGCAAGGTAAGCGTTATGAATTGAAGCCAGATCCCGCAGTATTGATTGCTCGGGTCAGGGGACTGCATCTGTCGGAAAAACACGTTCTTTATAAAGGCGAACCGATTTCGGGGGGATTATTTGATTTTGCCCTTTACTTCTATTTGAACCATAAAAAACTGCTGGAAAAAAACAGCGGTCCTTATTTTTACCTGCCGAAAATACAGAGTTACCACGAAGCTCAATGGTGGAGTGATGTTTTCAGTTTTACAGAATCACGTTTCAATTTGCCAAAAGGCACTATTAAAGCCACGGTTCTGATTGAAACACTGCCTGCTGTGTTTCAAATGGATGAAATACTTTACTACTTACGCCATCACATTGTTGGCCTCAATTGTGGGCGTTGGGATTATATTTTCAGTTATATCAAAACATTAAAAAATCATGCTGATCGTGTCTTGCCGGATCGCCAGTCTGTTACGATGACACAACCTTTCTTGAGTGCCTATTCCCGCTTGTTGATTAAAACCTGCCATAAACGCGGTGCGTTTGCGATGGGGGGAATGTCGGCATTTATTCCTAGCAAAGATCCTGAACAAAATCAGCAAGTGTTGGATAAAGTCAGGGCTGACAAAGAGCTGGAAGCCGATAATGGTCACGATGGCACATGGGTCGCTCATCCGGGGCTTGCAGATATTGTCATGACGGTTTTCGATTCCAAATTGGGAGAGCGCCAGAACCAATTGACAGTTTTGCGTGAAGAAGATGAAACCATTACGGCTGCACAGTTGCTTGCGCCTTGTTCGGGAGAAAGGACTGAAGAGGGAATGCGCGCGAATATTCGTGTCGCTGTTCAGTACATAGAAGCATGGATTTCGGGTAATGGATGTGTACCGATTTATGGCTTGATGGAAGATGCTGCGACGGCAGAAATTTCTCGTACCTCTATTTGGCAATGGATTCGGCATGAAAAATCTCTTTCCAACGGTAAAAAGGTAACAAAAGAACTCTTTAAGGAAATGCTCAAAGAAGAACTTGAGGTTATTAGGCAAGAGGTTGGGGGAGTTCGTTTTGATCAGGGGCGATTTATAGAAGCTTCAGGCTTGATGGAAAGAATTACCACACAGGATGACTTAATTGATTTCCTGACGTTACCTGGTTATCAGTTATTAGACTAATTTAAAAACAATAATGGCAAAAATATCCGATTAATTAAGAATAGGAAGTAGAACATCATGACCATGTCCCGGACACAACAAATCGCTCAATTAGAACAAGAATGGAAACAACCGCGTTGGGAAGGCATTACTCGCCCATATAGTGCTGAGGATGTCATTAAATTGCGTGGTTCACTTAACCCTGAACACACTTTAGCGCAGAGGGGAGCGAAAAAGTTGTGGGAATTGTTGCATGGCAAATCCAAAAAAGGTTATGTGAACGCGCTTGGGGCGCTGACGGGAGGTCAGGCTCTTCAACAGGCTAAAGCAGGTATTGAAGCGATTTACCTTTCTGGCTGGCAAGTTGCAGCGGATGCAAATACAGCTTCAAGCATGTATCCCGATCAGTCATTGTATCCAGTTGATTCTGTACCTAATATCATCAAACGTATTAATAATAGTTTCCGTCGGGCAGATCAAATTCAGTGGTCGAACGACATCGATCCAGACAGTCAGGAATATATTGATTATTTCCTGCCGATTGTTGCGGATGCAGAAGCCGGGTTCGGTGGAGTACTGAACGCATTTGAACTGATGAAAGCGATGATTGAAGCAGGAGCGGCTGCGGTTCACTTTGAAGACCAATTGGCTGCGGTGAAGAAATGTGGGCACATGGGGGGGAAAGTTTTGGTTCCGACCCAAGAAGCCATCCAGAAACTGGTAGCTGCACGTTTGGCGGCGGATGTATCTGGCGTGCCAACGCTATTAGTCGCGCGTACTGACGCAGATGCGGCCGATCTTCTGACATCAGATTGCGATCCTTATGACAGCAAATTCATTACAGGCGAACGGACTTGTGAGGGTTTCTACTGTACTCGCGCGGGGATTGATCAGGCCATCAGCCGTGGATTGGCTTATGCTCCTTACGCCGATGTTGTCTGGTGTGAAACTTCTACACCAGATATTGAAGCGGCTCGCCGTTTTGCCGAAGCTATTCATGCAAAATATCCGGGTAAGCTGCTGGCCTATAACTGTTCTCCGTCTTTCAATTGGAAAAAGAATCTGGATGATAAAACTATTGCCAGCTTTCAGGAGCAGTTGTCGGCGATGGGTTACAAATTCCAGTTCATCACGTTGGCGGGTATACACAGCATGTGGTTCAACATGTTTGATTTGGCCTACGATTACGCCCGTGGCGAAGGTATGAAACATTATGTTGAAAAAGTACAGGAACAAGAATTTGCTGCTCTTAAACGTGGCTATACATTCTCTTCACACCAGCAGGAAGTGGGTACGGGATACTTTGATAAAGTAACTACAATTATTCAGGGAGAGGCTTCTTCTGTTACGGCTCTGACAGGATCAACAGAAGAGCAGCAATTCTAAATTTGTTATATCCATTCCATTGATATTGTTGGGGGATTCCATAAGGAATTCCCCTTTACGTGCCAAATAAGGTGGCTAAATATGGAAATAGATCTCGCTCATTTAATTGCACAAACCATTTTGCAAGGATTTGATGCGCAATATGGTCGATTTCTCGAAGTCACGTCAGGCGCACAGCAACGTTTTGAACAGGCGGATTGGCACGCGGTACAGCGGGCCATGAAAAAGAGAATAAATTTGTATGATCATCACGTTGGCTTGGTAGTCGAACAGTTGAAGCGTATTCACAGTTCATTGCAGCAGGATGAGGATTACATCTCTGGAATCAAAGCTGTTTATACCCAGTTATTGCCCGATTATCCCCGTTTCGAGATTGCAGAAAGCTTTTTCAATTCGGTTTACTGCCGTCTGTTTCAGCACCGTAATTTGAAGTCAGAAAATTTATTTATCCTATCTTCTCAGCCAGCCTGTCGTTTTCGTGAGATCTCTCGCCCTTTATCACGGGATTTTTCCCCGAATGGCTGCCTTGCTTCCATGTTGCGAATAATTTTAAGTGATCTGCCATTGCGTCTTAAATGGGAAAATTTAGAACGGGATATTTGTTACATCACGCAATATTTACAGAATACATTTCCCCAACACGATTTACTGCACGCGACATTCCAAATTGCCAATGAGCTATTTTATCGTAATAAGGCGGCGTGGTTAGTAGGAAAAATAAAAATGGGAACAGTCACTTACCCATTTTTACTACCCATTCATCATGATGAATCAGGAGGGATCTTTATCGATACCTGCTTGACCAGTCATGATGATGCCAGCATCGTTTTTGGCTTCGCTCGTTCCTACTTTATGGTTTACGCGCCTTTGCCCGCCGCTTTGGTAGAGTGGTTACGTGAGATCTTACCGACAAAATCCACGGCTGAGTTATATATGGCAATCGGTTGCCAGAAACACGGTAAAACGGAATATTACCGTGAATATCTGGCATTCATTAATTTTTCCCAAGAACAGTTCACGATTGCACCGGGTGTTAAGGGCATGGTGATGCTGGTTTTTGCGTCTTCCTCTTTTGACCGCGTATTCAAAGTGATTAAAGACAAGTTTGCGCCACAGAAAGAAGTTACCCAAGAGCGGGTGCAGGAATGCTATCGTTTAGTCAAAGAACATGATCGTGTGGGAAGAATGGCTGATACACAGGAATTTGAAAATTTTGTCATTGATAAACGCCATATCAGCGCTGAATTAATGGAGGAATTGCAAAAGGAGATACCGGAAAAATTCGAAGATTTGGGCGATAAGATCTTGATAAAACATCTTTATATGGAACGTAAAATGATGCCGCTGAATATTTACATGGAACAAGTCAATGAAGCGCAATTGAAAGATGTGATAGAAGAGTACGGAAATGCGATTAAGCAGTTAGCCGCAGCAAATATTTTCCCCGGTGATATGTTGTTTAAAAACTTTGGCGTTACGCGCCACGGTCGGGTTATTTTCTACGATTATGATGAGATCTGCTACATGACCGAAGTCAATTTTCGGGATATTCCTCCACCACGTTATCCGGAAGATGAATTGGCTAGTGAGCCTTGGTATAGCGTGGCTGTTAACGATGTTTTTCCGGAAGAATTTCGGCATTTTTTATGCACAGACAAACGTATTCGAGGTTACTTCGAAGAGAGCCACAGTGACCTATTCAAAGCGGATTACTGGCGGGCATTGCAAGAGCGTATAAAAAACGGACATGTGGAAGATGTCTTTGCTTATCGCCATAGACAGCGATTCAGCCAGCGTGATGAAGTGAATTAAATAGAAAATATACGGAAATTATGAAATAGTTAATTTCCGTACTAAAAATATTAAATAAGCAAGTTACGCTTTGGCTCCTGCAATTGCAGTACGTGCCAATTCCGTAATTTGGGCATAATCCCCTTTTTTCAATGCCTCGCTTGGTACCAACCATGATCCACCAATGCACAGAACACTATTTAATGCTAAATAATCACGATAGTTTTCAGGAGAAATACCACCCGTTGGGCAGAAGCGCACTTGTGGGAATGGGCCGGCAATCGCTTTCAATGCCTTAACTCCACCATTCGCTTCTGCCGGGAAAAATTTGAAGCATTTCAGGCCATAACTCATCCCCAGTATCAACTCAGAAACGGTAGAGATCCCCGGAATAAGAGGAATTGAACCCGAAGTTGCCGCTTTTAACAATTCTTCAGTTAATCCTGGACTGATGGCGAATTGAGCGCCAGCTTCGGTGACAGTAGCCAGTTGTTCAGGATTAATAACCGTGCCTGCACCGATAATCGCTTCAGGAACTTCTTTAGCAATAAGGCGGATAGCTTCTACTGCACATTCCGTTCTTAATGTCACTTCCAAGACCCGAATTCCGCCGGTAACCAGTGCTTTTGCCAAAGGAACGGCGTGTTCAATCTCATTGACAACAATGACAGGGACGACAGGGCCATCAGTCAGGATATTTTCTGCGGTTGTTTTCCAGTTATTCATTAGCTGTTTCTCTCGTTAAATCAGAACACAAGGGATTTAAAATCCCTCGCTTATTAAAATGTAATGCAACATGCCCCTTGTTCTGCACCCGAAAGTTGGGTTCTCAGTGCGCCAAAGAGTTCACGGCCGCAGCCAATATGCCCTTCACTTAAATCTGGCTGATACGGTGTTCTTTGTGCCAATTCCTGCTCATCAACCAGAAGCATAAGCTCTCCGGTACGACCATCAACACGGATCAAATCACCATTTTGTACTTTTGCCAGCAATCCGCCTGTTCTGGCTTCTGGCGTGACATGAATGGCTGAAGGAACTTTACCGGAAGCGCCGGATAAACGGCCATCAGTGACTAAAGCAATTTTAAAACCACGATCCATCAAAACGCCCAGTGGTGGCATCAACTTATGTAATTCTGGCATACCATTCGCTTGCGGGCCTTGATAGCGGACAACCACAACGCAGTCACGATCCAGCTTGCCAGCCTCAAAAGCAGGGGCGATATCATGCTGGCTATTAAAGACCACTGCGGGGGCTTCAATGACTTGGTTATCCACCGGAACCGCAGAAGTTTTCATAACTGCACGGCCAAGATTTCCGGTCATGACTTTCGTACCACCGTGACGCTCGAAGGGGTGTTCAATGCTGGCAATAACATTGCTGTCCAATGAAGAGAAAGCACCTTCACGCCATGCTAACTGGCCTTCATTAAGCCACGGTTCTTGAGTATAACGTTCCAGACCAAACCCGGCGATAGTATTGACATCACGGTGCAGTAAGCCTTTTTTCAGTAACTCGCGGATAACCAGCGTCACCCCGCCGGCAGCCTGAAATTGGTTGATATCTGCTGGCCCATTTGGATAGATGCGACACAGCAGAGGAATAACTTCTGACAGTTCAGAAAAATCATCCCAATTAATAATGATCCCTGCGGATCTTGCCATGGCAACCAAATGCATGGTCAAGTTGGTTGATCCTCCGGTAGCCAGTAGTGCAATAATGCCATTGACGATGACTTTTTCATCGACCATCTGACCCAATGGAAGATAATTACCTGAAGTTTCAGTCAGACGTGTGATCTGACGTGCGGCGGCATCATTTAAGGCTTCACGAAGCGATGTATCTGGATGGACAAAGGAAGCGCCCGGTAAATGCAGCCCCATTATTTCCATCACCATTTGGTTTGAATTCGCTGTGCCGTAAAAAGTACAAGTTCCGATACTGTGATAAGACGCTGCTTCAGCTTCCAGCAGTGCTTGTCGATCAGCTTTACCTTCGGCATAAAGCTGGCGAACGCGAACTTTCTCTTTGTTTGGCAAACCACTGGCCATTGGCCCTGCGGGAACAAAAACAGCAGGCAAGTGCCCGAATGACAAGGCAGCCATGACTAAGCCCGGTACAATTTTGTCGCAAATACCCAGATACAGAGCGCCATCAAACATATTATGTGAAAGCCCAACGGCAGCCGACATTGCAATGATGTCACGGCTAAGCAGGGATAACTCCATGCCGTCCTGACCTTGTGTCACGCCATCGCACATGGCGGGAACCGCACCGGCGACTTGACCGATCGCACCAACTGCGCGCAGAGAATCTTTTAATTTTTGTGGATAGTCTTCATAAGGTTTGTGGGCGGAGAGCATATCGTTGTAAGAAGAGATAATGGCGATGTCATTATGCACCATATTCTTCAGTGCGATTTTTTCATCATTCTGACAGGCTGCAAAACCATGAGCCAGATTACCGCATGCCAGTTGTGCGCGGTGGACAGTTTTCGAACGAGCGGCTTCAATGCGTGCCAAATAATGGCTGCGAGTCTCTTTTGAGCGTTCAATGATACGCTGTGTAATACGCGCGACAGTTTCGTTGGTAGCCGTGCTGTTCTGGTTTGTTGTCATGATAATTGCTCCCGACACCACAATGGAATGTGACTATTGTTTCATTGTTACCGGTAACATTGTTAATGCAATAATCAGAGGATGCAATCAACTTTCGCCGACTACGCATTTTATCTGTGATCCACATCAATTTTTAAAGCTGAAACGTAACAGCTCGTCAACAAATCAGCTTTTTAGATGGGTTTCGGCAAAAATTACTTAATTCCACCATATTCCCGGCTGACAGCTTTTGCCGCGCGCATAACAAGAGCACCGAGTTCAATGACTCGATCATCAGAGATGCGTGATATCGGGCCAGAGATAGAAATGGCGGCAAAGGCTTCATGATGTTCATCATAGATACAGGCGGCAATACATCGTAATCCCAACGCATGCTCTTCATCATCAAATGAAAACCCCTGTTTGCGGATTTGCTCCAGATTTTCTGTTAATGCTGCGGCGGTAGTACAGGTGTGCTGAGTATAGGCGTGCATACCTTTTTTATGCAGTAATTGAAGCCGTTTTTGTTCCGACAATGTGGAAAGAAGAGCTTTACCGGCACCGGAAGCGTGCATCGGCAGTTTACCGCCAATTGGAGCTGACATACGCATCAGCGCATTACATTGCACCTGATCGACAATCACAGCTTCATATTCATCAAGATTGAGAATGGCAAGATTGACGGTTTCACCGGAATCTTCCATTAACTGACGAAGAATAGGGTGAACCAGCACCATCAAATTGCGGCTTTGTAGGAAACTACTGCCGACAACAAAAGTATGAGAAGCAATGACCCACAAACCCAGATCGCCAATTTGACGAACAAAACCATGTTGCTGCAAAGTCGTTAAGAGGCGATGAGTGGTGGAGTTGGGCAAGCCTGCTTGGATCGCCAGATCAGTCAGGGCAACACCGACAGGTGAATCGGAAATATATTCCAAAAGTGTCAGACCTCGGCTTAAAGACTGAACTTGGCCGCTTGCAGCGGCACTGCTTGTTGTCATTTTAGTTTTTTTTGTACGTTTATTGGCAACTGCTGTACTCATAAGATGCCCTCTGGATGATAATCGGTTTGCAGCAATGATGGCTGCAATGAACACAAAATGGAACTTATTTTCGTTTTCTTATTATGGATGATAAAGCGGAGGAAAACACATCCGATGTGTTGGTAGTGAATATTTGAATGAACAGGGACAGAAGACACCAGTAGAGCCGAAAACAGTGGCTGATCATCTTGCGGATGAAGATTGTACTGGTGGGATCTGGGCTTACGTTGATATAGATTTGTCTAGATACGAAGGACACACGACTAAACTAAATATTACCTTGCCACAGTTTCTCTTAGCCCGAATTGATGATTATGTCAGTTTACACAACGAGTATCACAGCCGTAGTGGATTTTTCGCAGAATTAGCACGACGTGAACTATCGATACATTCGTAAGCTCGGTTTAATATCCTTTTTGCAAAATTAAGAAAACCCGCGTTATGCGGGTTTTTAGAGCCATGTTCAATTTACTTTGTCATATTTCAAACAAACTCCGATGTAACGTCTGAATTACTTGTTCCGCATCTTTGCCGGGAACGAGCAGGCAGATATTATGACTGCTTGCACCACCGCTAATCATCCGAATATTAAAGGATTCCAGAGCGCTAAAAACTTCTTTTCCCAATCCCTTAGACTTCGAAAGTTCATTGCCGATAATTGCTACCAATGCCATATTTTCTTCGACTTCCACACGGCATAACGTGGAAAGTTCAGTCAGTAAGGCATTCGTCAATAAACTACCATTGGTGCTGGTGGAGCCAGTGGTATCCAGTGTCAGGGCGATGTTCACTTCCGATGTCGTAATCAGATCCACCGATATATTATGGCGCGAGAGCAGGGTAAAGACTTCTGCCAGAAAACCCCGCGCATGTAACATCTTCAGGCTATGCAGAGTCAGTAAAGTTTGTTTGCGGCGCAATGCCAACGCACGAAACAGCGGTGGATTGTCTGTTTTATCACAAACCACTGTGCCGCCCGCGAGAGGATCTTTGCTGGAGCCGACAAATACCGGAATGCCGGAGCGAACGGCCGGGAGCAATGTGGCAGGATGGAGAATTTTGGCGCCAAATGTCGCCATTTCTGCCGCTTCATCAAAAGCAATTGTATTGATGCGTTTAGCGGTAGGGGCAATACGGGGATCGGTGGTATAGATGCCCGGAACATCTGTCCAGATATCAACGCGTTGTAATCCAAGCGCTTCGCCCAGCAAAGCGGCAGTATAATCACTGCCTCCCCGTCCCAGCGTAGTTGTACGGCCTTTTTCCTCTCTACCGATAAAACCTTGAGTGATGACAATCGTATTGTTCAGGCGAGGATGCAGGTGCTCCATCGCTAAAGTACGGAGTTGGAGGGTATCGGGTTCTGCTTTTCCAAAATGAGCACTGGTTCGCATGATCCGGCGGATATCAAACCATTCTGCATCCGTATTGCGCTGGCGCAGCAGCTCGACAAACAGTAAGGTGGACATCATTTCACCGTGGCTAACCAATTCATCAGTCAGTGCTTCTGACGTGGCAAGAGACGCAGCTTCTGACAGCATCTCAATATTTTCCAGCAGACGATCAATTTCCTCGCGGATCACGTTCGCATCATTCAATCGCTCAATAATTGCATATTGAATGTCACGGATCTGTTTCAGGTAACTCTCCCGTTTATCGTTATCGCAGCCAGCCGCTAATGCAACCAGCAAATTGGTCACACCAGAAGAGGCTGACAGAACAACCACGCGAACATTAGCATTTGCCAAAATAATATCGGCACAGTTATTCATGGCATCAAAGTCAGCCACACTCGTACCACCGAATTTTGCTACAACATACTGCGAATTAGGAGATGAAACAGCGCACATGGATGATAACCTTTTGTTCGAAGAATAGGCTTTTAGAAATATCGGGTTAGGCGCATTGAGTCAATGTTTGGTAATTAAGCATAAATAATTTTCATGATGGAGATAAAATTATCGTTTTTGCCTATCTCAACAATTAGGGCTGGAAATCACTGACTATTTTGACCAATATCAGTAATTACAAGGAAAGGGAGATTAACCACAGAATTAACCCGTTACAATCTGTGCATTCCTATTGTTTATTGACAGTTGATAGAGAGTATCATCCATGAAAAACATCAACCCCAGCCAGACTGAAGCCTGGAAAGCATTACAGCAGCATTTTGAGCAAATGAAGAATGTGCATTTGCGGGATCTGTTTGAACAGGATAAAGAACGGTTTAAGGCATTTTCTGCGACATTTGATCAGCAGATGCTGGTGGATTATTCCAAAAACCGCATTACTACAGAAACACTGGAAAAATTACAGGCACTGGCACAAGAAACTGATTTGAGCAGTGCAATCCGCAGTATGTTCTCCGGCGAGAAAATCAATCGCACAGAAGATCGCGCTGTGCTGCACATTGCCCTGCGTAACCGCAGCAACACCCCGATTATGGTGGATGGGGAAGATGTCATGCCGCAAGTGAATGCGGTGCTGGCAAAAATGAAAGCATTCAGTGAGCGTATCATCAGTGGTGAATGGAAAGGTTATACGGGTAAAGCCATTACTGATGTGGTGAATATTGGTATTGGTGGCTCCGATCTTGGCCCGTATATGGTAACCGAAGCACTGAAAGCCTATAAAAATCACCTGAATATGCATTTTGTTTCCAATGTTGATGGAACTCATATTGCTGAAACACTAAAAACTTTGAATCCAGAAACAACCTTGTTCCTGATTGCTTCCAAGACTTTTACCACGCAAGAAACGATGACCAATGCACATTCTGCGCGTAATTGGTTTTTGCAAAACGCCATTGATGAAGCACATGTTGCCAAACATTTTGCAGCGTTATCAACCAATGAACAGGAAGTCAGTAAATTTGGTATCGATCCACAAAACATGTTTGAATTTTGGGATTGGGTAGGGGGACGTTATTCGCTCTGGTCTGCGATTGGCTTATCCATTGCACTTTCCATTGGTTATGAAAATTTTGAACAGTTGTTGAGTGGCGCTCATGCGATGGATAAACATTTTGAGCAGACCGCCTTTGAACACAACATTCCCGTTTTGTTGGCATTAATCGGCATTTGGTACAACAATTTCTTTGGCGCAGAAACTGAAGCGATTCTGCCATACGATCAATACATGCATCGTTTTGCTGCTTACTTCCAGCAAGGCAATATGGAATCAAACGGTAAGTACATCGATCGTAATGGCAATCCTGTCAATTACCAGACTGGGCCGATTATCTGGGGTGAACCGGGTACTAATGGTCAACACGCTTTCTACCAACTTATCCATCAGGGAACCAAACTGATCCCGTGTGATTTTATTGCGCCAGCAATTAGCCATAATCCGGTTAGCGACCACCATAGCAAGCTGCTGTCCAATTTCTTTGCTCAAACTGAAGCGCTGGCCTTTGGCAAAACACAGGCTCAGGTAGAAGCAGAATTTGCGGCGGCTGGAAAAAATTCCCAGGATGTGGCGAATGTTGTGCCGTTCAAAGTATTTGACGGGAACCGCCCGACCAACTCCATTTTATTGCGCGAAATTACACCATTTAGTTTGGGTGCATTGACTGCTATGTATGAGCATAAAATATTCGCTCAAGGCGCAATTCTGAATATTTTCTCATTTGATCAATGGGGTGTAGAGTTGGGCAAACAATTGGCGAATCGTATTCTGCCTGAATTGCACGATGCGGAAGCGGTGAACAGCCATGACAGCTCTACAAATGGCCTGATTAACCGATTTAAAGAATGGCGATGATCTGACTCCCTCTTGTTTATTCCACCTCCTCCCAATAACTATTGTTATTACGGGGGAGGTTTTTTTTATGATTTCCATAATTTGTTATCAACTTTTTATTTTATTGGTCTGCAACATGATATCCTCATTCCCCATTCGTTGTGCTGTCGGGGAAACTGATATTCCCCGCAATGAGAAAATGACATGGCAGATGACACAATATTAACTTCAACACCCATCCATTGGTTTTCGGCAGACGAGACCGATCTTCCTGACGATATTTTAGACTGGCTGATGGAAGTTGGCTCAATGACACACCGCTTTGAACAACACTGTCAGCAGGTATCTGTTGCCCCTTTCCGGGAATGCTTCATCACGGCAGAAGAATTAGGCGATGAAAGTAAGCACTTACCTGTGAGCGAAAAATATTGGTTACGCGAGATTGTCTTATATGGAGATAATATCCCGTGGCTTTTAGGCCGCACTGTTATTCCGGCAGAAACACTCACTGGCCCAGATCGAAAATTGGTTGATGTAGGAACCGTTCCACTCGGGCGTTACCTTTTTAGTGGTAATAATCTGACCCGGGATTATATTCAAATAGGCTGGCAGGAGTCCCGTTGGGTGCGGCGTTCGTTATTGAGATTGTCTGGTAAGCCACTGTTGCTCACAGAAGTTTTTCTGCCAGAGTCACCTGCATATAAAACAAAATAATAAGGGGAGAAATAGATTGGAGGTCAGTATGACGCAAAATAAATGGCGTGCCTATTGCCGTTTAATGCGTATCAATAAACCCATTGGCGTATTATTATTATTATGGCCAACATATTGGGCATTGTGGATCGCCGCAAAAGGTATACCAAATTTACACGTGTTGTTAGTATTTACTATTGGTGTGTTTTCTATGCGTGCTGCGGGATGCTGTATTAATGATTTCGCAGATAGAAAATTTGATGGATATGTAGAACGGACAAAATCTCGTCCTCTTCCTAGTGGTGATATCACCGAAAAAGAAAGTAAAATCTTGTTTGCCACGCTGGTGCTCATCTCTTTTGCGCTGGTTCTTACGCTGAATAAAATGACGATTGCATTGTCGTTCGTTGGTTTGGCGCTGGCGTGGAGCTATCCTTTCGTAAAACGTGTCAGCCATCTGCCACAAGTTGTGTTAGGGGCTGCCTACGGCTGGTCAATTCCGATGGCGTTTGCCGCAGTAAGTGAGTCCTTACCTTTGGAGTGTTGGTTGTTATTTTTAGCCAACGTTATTTGGTCAGTGATTTATGATACACAGTATGCGATGGTTGATCGTGATGATGACCTAAAAATCGGTGTGAAATCGACGGCTGTGCTCTTTGGACGCTTTGATAAACTGATTATTGGTATTCTGCAATTTGCTATGTTGGGTATTTTGGTATTGATCGGCAATATAGTGAATCTGGGGGGAATATACTACTGGACGATATTGCTGGCAGCGGCGTTGTTTATTTATCAACAAAAACTGATCTCAGGCCGGGAAAGGGCGTCTTGCTTTCAAGCTTTTATGAATAATAACTACGTTGGCCTTATTTTATTCCTTGGTGTCTTTTTCAGCTATGTCTAATATAACGGGCGGTATTACCGCCCGTTAATCATTTATGCTCAGTGTAACGTTATTATCCTTGCTCTTTTTCCTGTTCAGGGTCATTTTGCTCTGGTGGCATACTGACGCTCTCAATTGTCAGGCGAATTTCAGGTGACATCAACTCGCTCAACACATGGTAAAGTGCCTGAGCGTTGGTTGTAACTATAGTGCCACTATTTTGAGCGCCACTCTCTTGAATGTAACCTTCTTCGCGTAGCGTGTTGACTGAACAGGCGAAAACCGCCTTGTCAAAGAACTCTGGTGCATTGATGCCATGCAGCACTGATAAACGCTGTGCCAACATCCGGCTCTCTTTTTCCAGTACACCACGACTGATGTCCGGGGTGGCATTCAATAAAGAAAGCGTAATTGCATAGCGTTGCAGTGTTTCTCGGATACCCGCCGCCAGTAATTGCAGTGGGCGGATGCGGGCAGGGTTCAGTACCAACATTCCTTGCTCTTTGTTACAGATAAGGCATTGACGCGCCAGCTCATCAATCAGGGTATTGACGACTTCAGGAAGCGTTTCCTTACTGTAACGCATGAAAAGTTCCTGTTTGATTAACGGATAGATTAACTCTACCTGCCTGAGCAATTCACTGCGACTAATACGACGGTGATGCATCACAATGCTGGTAATCAAGGATGGCAAGATCAACAAGTGCTGGATATTGTTACGATAATAAGTCATCAATACCGCGCTTTCGCGTGGCAGGATAATGATATCTCCCAGACTGTCTTTCTCGACTTCAAACTTATCCATCAGCAAAGCATGATCCAACAACTCTTCCGCTGTTTTGTTCGGTACAGTGATATCGTTGGTGTAAGGCACATTGTTCAGCAATTGCAGATAACAATCTAACTGCTCAATAAGCTGCTCGCGAGTAAGTGCTCGCTGACGTGACGACAACAATGCCGTGGTGCACAAATTAATAGCATTGGCAGCGGCGGCATTATTGATATTGACCATAATATTGCCAGCCAGTTTGCTGACTGTTGGAGACAGCCATGTGGGGCGCTGGGATTCTATTGGGTCAATGGAATCACGCCAATCCGGAACATGTTGGTTAAGGTACTGTACCAACGGGATCGGCTCGCCAAAGTTCACGTAACCTTGTCCCAGATTACGCAGTTTGCGCAGGCCATTCACCATCTGGAAAAAGCCTTCTGTTTCTTTGGTGGCTCCCCGCAACTCTTTGGCGTAAGTCGCAACTTCCATCACATGCTCATAACCAATATAGATCGGTACAATCGTGATTGGACGGGATTCCCCACGCAGCATCGCTTGCAAGGTCATGGAGAGTGTACCCGTTTTCGGGTCAAGCAGACGCCCGGTACGTGAACGACCACCTTCGACGAAGTATTCAACCGAATAACCACGGGAGAACAATTCACCGAGATATTCGCGGAAGATTGTCGAATAGAGCTTATTGCCTTTAAATGTACGGCGGATAAAGAACGCACCAAGACGGCGGAATATCGGGCCGGCAGGCCAGAAATTCAGGTTAATGCCCGCAGCAATGTGTGGGGGTACCAGTCCTTGATGATAAATCACATAAGAAAGCAGTAAATAATCCATATGGCTGCGATGGCATGGAACATAAACCAGTTCATGACCATCTTGCGCCAATCGGCGGATTCGCTCGGCATTATGAACATTAATGCCTTGATATAAACGGTTCCAGGTCCAACTCAAAACACGGTCGGTCAAGCGCACTGTTTCATAGGAGAAATCCGCAGCAACCTCTTCCAACATATTGATGGCATTCTGCTTCGCCTTTTCGGGAGAGATTTTTTTGCTGCGTGCTTCATCAGCAATCGCTTTTTCTATCGCTTTTGAAGCCAATAACTTGTTGAACAAATCTTGTCTGGCAGGCAAACGAGGCCCAACAGCTGCGAGACGTTGACGGGAATAGTGTATCCGCGCAACACGAGCGAGTTTATTGGCAATGATATCATCCGCACCGTGTTCGTCAGCCATACGGCGTAAGGAAACAGGCGTAGAAAAACGCACAAAACTATCCCGCCCAAGCCACAGGATCGCAAAAAACTTCTGCACACCATTTAGCAGACGTAACTGCGGTGTTGTGTTCTCTTCATGTCCTTCACGCCCGGGAGAGCGGCCAAACATCACGGAAACTGGCACCATCTGGATATTCAAATCAGGATTATTGCGATGCAGATCCAGATAAGAATGAAAGATTTTCACAGATTCATGTTTTGGTGCATAACAACGGAACACACGTGGGCCGTTATCAATAAAGACATAGCTAGGAAGCTGTGTGTCCCCGATTTCCAAAGGATTCAATGGATCCGGCAGATCTTGCGCCAGACATTGTTGACGCAGGGTCAATAAGTCTGTTTTTGAATGGTACGGCAGCACATACAAAATGGGCCGTGTCGTATCAAGACGCAACTCAGCAATGGGATCCGTAGGAATAAGTTTACTTTTTACTAAAAATTTTAGTGGTAAATTCAATAACTTATAATATATTTTACGCCAACCTGACATAACTGCTTTAAGCCTCTTGTTAGCAACGCGTCGCAAGGATACCAGAAACAGATTTTGAGATCTGTGGAAATAAGACAATAATAAGAGCTAAAAGTTATATGACCATACAACTATTAAGCTCATTTAAAAAAATTACCATGGCAAATCAATCAACAGGTTTGACCCGCATCATCAAAGCTGCGGGCTATTCGGCGAAAGGAATTAAGGCTGCTTGGCAAAATGAAGCTGCATTCCGGCAGGAGGCAGTGACTGCCATATTTGCGATCATCATCGCATTTTCTTTAGATATTAGTTTAATTGAGAGGCTCCTGCTGATCGGTTCTGTCATGCTTGTCATCATTGTTGAGATCCTTAACAGTGCCATAGAAGCCGTCGTGGATCGTATTGGTAGTGAATATCATGAATTATCGGGTCGGGCGAAAGATATGGGATCAGCGGCTGTATTGCTAACCATAATTCTTGCGTTGTTGACTTGGGGAACAATTCTTTGGTCGCATTTCATGCGCTGACATGATGTGTTTTTCATCAAAATACGTTATTTAGCTGCTTTTACATGCTAGCAGGTTCCCAATTCTAATTTACCTGTATATACTCACAGTCTGACTGTATAAACAAACAGGGGGCGAAATGAAAGCATTAACGGCCAGACAGCAGCAAGTCTATAACTTGGTGCGTGACCATATTTCGCAAACGGGTATGCCACCAACACGTGCTGAAATCGCGGCACGCCTAGGTTTTCGTTCACCTAACGCGGCAGAAGAGCATTTAAAGGCTCTGGCACGTAAAGGGGTGATAGAGATTATCGCTGGTGCATCCAGAGGTATCCGTTTGCTTCTCGAAGAGCAAGGTGAAGGTGCGGGATTACCGCTAATCGGTCGTGTTGCTGCCGGCGAACCACTGCTGGCTCAGGAACATATCGAAAACCACTATAAGGTTGATCCTGAATTATTCAAACCAAGTGCTGATTTTTTGTTACGTGTCAGTGGAATGTCCATGAAAGACATCGGTATTATGGACGGAGATTTACTGGCTGTTCATAAGACACAGGATGTTCATAATGGGCAAGTTATTGTGGCGCGTATTGAAGATGAGGTCACAGTAAAACGTCTTAAACAAACTGGGAACAGAATTGAACTGATTGCTGAAAATCCAGAATTCAAACCGATTGTTGTAGATTTGAGTGAACAGAGCTTCACTATTGAAGGATTGGCAGTAGGTGTTATTCGTAGCGGAGACTGGTTCTGAGCGTAAAAACGGATAATTGCACTTTGCCATTCTGAGGCGGTCATTTTTCCCGGTTCCCGTTAAACGTAGATTAAGCGGTGACATGAGGATATGTGAGTGCATTAGCCATGACCGCCTCACCGTTTAATCAGGTTTTAAACATTATCACCTTATTTCTTTTTATTCTCTGTAATTGAATGATTGTGCTCGCATGTATCTCGTTCTGTGCAGGAATCGATTTCATAGCAAGAAGAGCACAAACCATGCACTTCTATCACACTATTTCGTAAATGAAACCCCGTGCCTTGTGCTAGCTGCTGAATAGTGGATTCAATATCTTTCGCGTCTTTTTCAGTTACGGAGCCACAGTCTTCACAGATAAACATCGCTGAGGTATGGCTGGGTTCCTCAAAATGATGGCAGAGAACATAACTGTTTGTGGATTCTATTTTGTGAATAAAACCTTGTTCCAATAGAAATTCTAAACCACGATAAACCGTTGGCGGTTTGGCTTGTGGTTCGACTTCACGCAGCAAATCCAGTAAATCATAGGCACTTATTGCGCTGGGCTGTTCAGCGATTAGACGAAGAATTTCAAGGCGTTGAGGTGTCAAACGAACCCCTCTTGACAGACAGATTGTCTCAGCCTGTGCCAGCAACTTTTTTTGATTGATAGTTTTCATTACACCTCTCACACCTACACGATGCTAATGACTTTAATACTACCATGTTTTTGGGCCTGAGAGTGGAGTCCACACAATGATTAGCGCTTTTCTGGTGCCTGATATACATAAGGCGGCTGGCTATCTTGGCATTATGTGACATGCCCTTACCAATTAAATAATATGCAGATTGAAAATCAATCGGTGGATAAGAACAATAAAATGGGCTAAAAAACGGAAAAAATAAAAGTGAAAATAAGGGATAATATAAATAATCAAATTGGTAAATAAGTGTGATGATATGGAATTAACAATTCATTATCTCAATATAACAACAAGTTATAGTCAATAAAGAAAGTAATATTCTCATATTATTACCAATAGAGATAAATTATAGTGAACAATACAATAAGTGACCATTGCTCCAATAATTCCATTTAGGACGGAAATAAATTTCAATATCATAAAATACAGATTAATGGATTAAAAATGAAAGAGTTACTACAAAATCACCCGAATAATAGAAGATTTCCTGTTGATGGTTTCAGGATAGTCAAAACAATCCTCAAAGAAAGAAAAGGAATAGCGTTTCTTAAACCCATTCAGGCAGTTGGCTTAAGTATACTTTGGATTGCAACACTGTTACTGAGTGGGTTATCGATAGGGATAACGGGATTGATTCTCAGTGCCAGTAACACACCTTTCATGGGTTATATACTTTGGGCTGTATTGATTGGTTTAAGCCTAATCGGCGTATCTCTCTCTATTTATAGTTTCCGATGTCTCAAAAACCTGCCTATTACTGAGCAGAAACGTTATTGCTCGCAAGCAAAATGTGCTGTTTTGCCGGAAGAAAAACGTCAGGCATTGCGTTTGCATGTAGTAAGTTGTTATTACGATGGTTTTTGGACTGAAACGTTAGAGCATTATCCTCTGAAAAGTCGAGTTGCTCACGATAACTATCAATACCGTATTCTGCCTTTGTCTGATGCAGAACCTCACCAATCTCAAGTTTACCAAAATTGGGGTATTCTTGATGAAAAAGATTATTGGAAAATATTGCATGATTTATGGGCAGGAATGCACTCAGAACGTTTTGCTGCTGATGCGGTTTTCACCGATGGAGAAATGTTTAAGGTACTGGGTAGTTTGATTGAAGAATCACCTGAATATGTACAGCAATGCTCTCGGTCAATTGATGGGCGTCCTCCCGCTTTGCTTTGGGGGTTTGATCTCTGGCGGGCAATTGTTTTAAGCAGGAACTGTTTTTCCGCGGGTTATATCAGTGAAGAAACAGCGTGGATAAATATACTGAAAACCGCAGATTATGTTTATGAAATTTTTGGCAGCTTTGATGAGTTTTACACTAATTATCGGTTAGGTAACGCTTATTGGAGCCGGGATTTTGACACGGTAAAAGGGCGTTTAAAAGAATTCCGGTTTTATAAAGAATATTGTGATTGGCCTATAGCGCAACTACCTTGGCCAGATCCGAAAGGCATCTTCATGGAACAATATATGAAAGATGGTTTTGCTGATGTCGTAAATTCTATATTACAAGATCAGATGGAAGATCCGCTCAACGATGAAATAATGGATGAAGATAGTACCCATACTGAAATTCGCATTCTGCACTGAATTTTGCATTGGATAGTTACATTGATCGCCTACACGGATAGGCACTTACTCTGTATTGCAAAAGGAACCGAAGATGGGAAATCATTCATGAAAGTTTCTACGAAAAATTAGTTGATTATGATTAGCTTTAACTCTTCGTGGCCTTCATTGGTAGTTAAGGAAATATGAAAGAGACAAAGATAGCAGGGGGATTAAAATCTGCTATCTTTATGAATTGGTTTTATTTTTTGGAAAATACCCCTGTAAACGGATTCCAGCCATCCTCTCCTTTTACTTCTTTTAAATAATAAGCGTAATTAGCTACTATACCGTTTAGGGCCGCGAAAACCAATCCCAATGGTCTCCAAATGGCATCTGAAAACTCAACTCCCATCATGCTTTCTATAACTCCTATTATTGCAACTGCTAAAAAGGTCATTCCTAATAAAGTTAACCCTTTTCTCCATAGTCCAATAATGAGGAAATAGAATATCCCAAAGAAAAAAGCAAAGAAATTCATGCCGATTTTAATGCGTTTCATGAAAGTCAATTGCATATATTGTTCTTTACTTTCCTTACAATAGGGAGAGCCATTTTTCTCGAAAAATTCAAAACGTTCTTGCCATTTTTCAGAATACTTAGATGTATCCATTTTTTTCCTTAGCTATATTTGTTCTATTTTATTTATAGTGGTCTTGGATTCGCATGATAAGTGCAATTTCTGAAAAAGGCGGTCAGTTGCTATAGTAGGCATCTTTCTCGCCAAAGGAAAATGCACTATGACCTATAAACAACTGACCGAATC
>NZ_JBBMXH010000080.1:0-23516 GCF_037996725.1 Xenorhabdus entomophaga | reverse complement strand
CACGATTGACGCGATGGGCTGCCAGTACAAAATTGCTGACCAGATTGTTGAGAACAAAGCCGATTATGTGCTGGCGTTAAAAGGCAATCAGGGTGAGCTTCACGACGATATTGTGATCATCGAATTTGGTTCTGCCTGTTTGTCGGAGTTCGACCTTGATATCGTCTCACCACTGGATATCAGTCGCTACAGCGCACCGGAAACTTTAGCCGAAGGAGTGTCCGCCGCTTCTGACTGGTGGAGTCTGGGCATTATTCTGCTGGAACAGCTCACCCGGGGCCGCTGTTTTGAGCAGGTTCACACCAATGCGTTTTTGATTCAGGTGATGACTCACGGTGTTACCATTACGGATGATTTGGATGAAAATATCCACATTCTGCTGCGTGGATTATTAACCCGCGACCGCACACAGCGTTGGCAGTGGCCGGAGGTATCAGCATGGCTGGACGGACGACCGATGGCTGCGCCGGTTGAGACGAATCATCAGCCGCCACAACATGGGCGGCTGATTACTCTTGCGGGGCAGGCATATAGCCAACCAACACAGTTTGCTCTGAAAGCCGCGGAAACCACTCAATGGGATGAAGCCTTGTCCTTGTTGCTGCGCGGGGAGCTATCTTCATGGCTTGCCGGAATGAGTCACTATGAATCCATTCACCCGCAATTGCGTCTTTTTACCGATATGCCGGAGATTGATGACAATCTGCGCCTGATGCTGACCTTAAAGGCGCTGAATCCGGATATGCCGTTTATTTACCGCGGTGAGATCGTCACACCTTCTTGGTTATTAGAGCATACGGATATCAGTTACAGTTTGATTAATGATCCGCTGGCACAACTGTTACGGCAAATCGACTCTGAGCACTGGCTGGTGCAACTTTATTATCGTCAGCAGCAGATCCGCAGACGGGCAGAGGCGCTGGAAATCACCCTGAATGAAAATATACTCAGAATTTATCTGCTGATTACCTCTCATAGTCAGCTTATTGCCCGCTGGCAGGTGCATCATCGGTTGTTTCCTGATACACATCACAGCGGCTTACGGACACTGATTGACAGACAGAATTTACAGGCCGAAGACCTTATCCTATTGCTGAGTGCCGATATCGGACAGTTCATTGCATACCAGACATTACTGGATCAGGCGGCTAAACTGGCGAAACGCTATCGTATCAGCACATTTGAGCGCACGCAGGCAGAAGCGTTATTACAGTTACCCCGTCTTACACTGTATCAGCAGTTAAGGGAGCGGATCGGTGATTTCTGCCGGTGCGGAATCGCAGATATTGATGAATGGACAGAACAGTTTTTACTGACACGGCGTCTGCCGCTTGAACAGGTCATTGTGATGCTGGCGATTGCTGCGGAACAATGGGTCATACCGGAAAAGCAGCGCTATGTTCAGCAGGTTATGCAGTTTTTTACCCGGAAAATCACCGCAAATACGCAGCGGGGTTCTTTAGTTCGTATGCGCCTGACCCCATCGGCAGGCCGGGTTGATCTAACTGAATTGAGTGGTGTTCGGAAAAGTGCGCAGGATTTGTTACAGCATTTAATTAACCGGTCGAAAAATGTTGTTGCAATCGATAGCCAGACTTTATTGCAAATGTCTAAAGTCAACGACAGGCTGCGGATGTTGCAGGTGAAAACCGAGCTATATCAGCGCGATACCGGCATAAACGGCATGTATCTGGGATTTCCGTTCCTGCTCATTCATACCCAGCCTTCACAGATGAAACCCCGCATTGCGCCGCTGTTTCTCTGGCCGGTTAATCTGGTCATGAATGCCGGACAGCGGGGTATTGCACGTTTGCAGTTTGATAATGAACGTGGGGCGGTGAGACTTAATCCGGCACTGGCCAGCCTGAACGGTATTCCGCCGGTAAAAGAGTGGCAGGCTATTTTGACACAGCTTCTCGGGCATGCCGGACTGACAGTTGATGGTGTGATGGAGAAACTTTCTGCCGTCATGCCGGTGACCACCAGGAACTTATCCGCAGAACAGGACGCACTGGATTACAATACTCAACAACTGGAAAGCACACTGGCAGATTTACAGACACTGAACCGTGAAGCATTCAATAAGGGATTGGAATACCGGCAAATCAGCCCCCGGAGGGTGTGGGAAGAGATTACGCGCTTAACCGGAAAAAGAGCCAGAAGGTTGCGGGAATTTATCGAAGAGGGAGAAGCGTTAGGTTTGATGCGTCTGCGTCCGGTGTGGTTGATGACGCCGGATGTTGCCAGTCAGATTTTACCGCTCAAACCCGGTTTTTTTGATACGGTCATTTATGATGAAGCTTCTCAGATGCCGGTAGAATATCTGACGTTTGCCCGTAACCTGACTATCGGACAACGCGAACATAATCAGACATTACTCAACAAAATGTGCTACACAAACACTGACCTGAGTGATAACAACCGAACTCATGATGGTCTTAATGATAGCTTTGTGCAATCCGTGGTGAATTTCGTGCAACAATTTATGCAACAACAATTCGCGCAACAACAAGGATGGCAGATAGCTAAAGTGCAGCAGGCCGGGATTTTCTATTTTGATTGCATTATTGAAGATAAACACAGCGGACGATATATCATCGGGCTGGAATGCGATATGCCGCACCATCCGTTATTACAACAGGCAAGGGCGCGGGAAATATGGCGGGCATCCGTGTTAAAGCACGTGGTTCCGGCTCGTTACCGGATTTCTGTCACGGAATGGTATCATCAGCCGGATATCGCACAGCAGAAACTGGTTGTTGCGATTACACAGGCCTTCTCAACGCATAATTCAACGCATTGTTTATAAATATTATTTTTATAGGTATTGTTATGAGTTCATCCCTACATACAATCAGAATCAGAAAACAACATTTAATTGCATTCCGACGTGCACATGCCAGATTAAAGCAGTTTTATCAACACTGGCAGCATATTAGCCAGAAGCTTTCCGATACGGATGAAACACGGAATCAACTGTTCTCACAGCAACTTCAGGCAATAAATATTCGCATGGCGCAGGGAGCAGTTTCTATGTCACCGAATGAAATGGATACCTTGCAACGCCGTATTGAAAAATTCACGCAGGATATTCAGGATGAGATACCACTGCTTCAGGCAGAATTGCTGGAAGAACAAGCCGAAGAAGCACGAAAACGCCATCATCGCAGCAAAAACCTGACGCTCTTAGCCGGGCTTCTTAAAGATAAGCTGCCGGCTAATCATCCGTTGAATACCGCATCAGTTCAGTCATTACCGAATGACACTGACCCACAAAGCGCTTTACTTTATCAGGCCTTAGAACTGGCGGCCAAAGAGCAATCGGGTCTGACAGAAGATCAATCGGCACTATTATCCTCACTGCTGACTGAACAAGGCGCAGATCTGCCGCGTGACTGGCAAGCACCAGATCCGGAAACGGCCGTTCAGTTCGGTCAGATAGAAGCCATGATAATCAAACTGGGCATTCTTGATAACCAATTAGATCTCACGCCATATCAGGCACAGTATCAAACCGTTTTATCACTGAAAGATGAAACACAAAGACAGCTAAAAGCAGACTCGCTGATTTTTGAACTGGCAGCACAGATTCGTCAGGAACAGCAACTACAGGATCTTCGTACCCAGCTGGTTGTGGCAATGGCTGAGCTGGAAAGTCTGGAGGATGAAGAAGCAATAACCCTTGCCCGTGAAGCTGATAGCGTGGCCCAGCAAGGTTCGCTTTCCGAGATAACAACCCGTCTGGAACTTGTTAACGCTGCAATTATCCGGATAGAACGACGTATTATCGCAGCTGAACGACGCAATGTTGTGCTGGAAGGATTGCGTGAGTTAGGTTATCAGGTGAATGAAAATACGGTTAATGCGTGGTTGACTGACGGACAGGTGGTAATTGCTCATCCGTCAACGCCGGATTATGGATTAGAACTTGGGGCTGGTGGTGAAGAGAGTGCCCGTTTTCAGGCCAGGACAGTGGCATTCTCAGAAGAAAGAGATACCACGCGTGACAGAGATATTGATGCTATCTGGTGCCATCAACACCATCAGTTACAGGATAATCTGGCAAAATCTGGTGCAGAACTGACGATTGATAGGGCATTACCTCCCGGCAGTGGCAAGATGAAAGTCAGGGAACGGGGTGACACTGCCCGGCAGCAACGCGTGGTAAGTCATAACAAAACGCGGATGCGTAAGGGGTAAGCTAATGAGATTAAGATACTGTCGCTACGTCAATATAGAACCCGCTATATGAAAAATAACTGGTTACCAATTGGAGAAAAAACAGTGATAGACGAGAAGCCAAAGAATAATTTTATAATCAAAAATATAAATGAAGTCGAACTGGATAATTTTGAACGTTCTCCATTTTACGCATCTCGTGGAGCCTCTCTGACCGATAGCACTCCGGCTTGCAAGCTTGGTGCTTCTGTTGACTGCGTTCCTCCCGGAAAACGGGCAGTACCGTATCACTTCCATCATTCACAGGAAGAGATGTTCATTATTATGAATGGATCTGGAACACTCCGTATCGCTGATAACATGATACCTATCAAAGAGGGTGATGTTATCTGCATTCCTCCGGGAGATAAATATCCACACCAAATTATCAATACGTCTGATGAAATGCTGCGTTATATTTCTATAAGTACAATGGAAAGTCCTGAAATATGTGAATACCCTGATTCAAATAAATATTTAGCCAAATCAACGATAAATGAAGTTAAAAAATTCAGTGCCATAAATTTTCTGAACGAGGACGTTGATTATTGGGAAAACGAGCCATAAAAAATCCGCAATTGTAAGTTGAGTAATTCCCAAAAAACAAAAAGGTCACAGGTTGTTTTCTCAACGAGTGTTACTGACAAAACAACCGCATAAGCCAAGCTGCATAGCAGACAGCTACGTCAACAAACGACAAACCACATCAATTTTAGTCATAGTTCCCCAAATAACACTAGGAGAACTTTCTTCTAGCTCATCTCGGAAAAATGTGTAAGTCTTTTCATCAAACAACATTTTCTTCTCCTCACCGAAACTTGATTTCCACAGCTTTTTTAGATTTACCCTGCAATTGTTCTATCTGTTCATCGCCAATAATCTCAAGTGTCCAAAGCGCCTTGGTTTTATCTTCTCTGTTGAAATTTTACGCAAATTTATGCTACTACCATCAGCCAGTCTTGCGGTATAAACTCCTTTTTTACTGGGAACTCTGGTGAACGGGGCAGCGCCTGTTAAGCTCTCAGCATAGGCAAAAATATTCTGTTCAGTTAATTTTTCAGTGGCAAACACCTTGGTGGTATCCGCTTTGTTACTGCCCCCTTCACCTAATACCTGCTTTATTGACGGATATTCCGCTGGTTATGACGAGATAAAAAACGATGTTATTTTCGCTCAGGCTCTGACAAATTAAAAAATGATAAAGGTGAGTTCGGTTATGTTTTCCATTGCTTTTCATAGCGGATGTTAATAGATGGGGAGGATCTATTTGATTGTCATGTTCTACATTCTTTATGGAGAGGTTCAGTTTAAATCGATAGGGTTATTATGATAGTTTTACTTGATCGTTTTTTATGCTTTTGACTACAGGTTCAATTGATTAAGTTACTATACCAGTCTGATAAAACCTTCTGTCTATCTCATGTATCCGTACAAAACAATAGGAAAGAATGCAGCCATATACTTAACTAAATCTACTGATTAGGTTTGTTGGATATATGCTTTAATCTTAACTGTTTTGATAATCTGATTTATCTTCATAGGTGCGGCAAATAATACAGGTTATTTGAACATCATCAGAATGGTCTGATGATGGACATGTCCTTTTTGTATTATATTGCTGCGGTTTTTTTATAGATTGCGTTCATGTTTTGGCTGTTTCTATCTGAAGTGACGGAGAGTAATACCATAAAGGAATAAGAGTTAATATCACTTAGTTAATTATTTTGTATGGTTTTAAGTCATGATATATGCAATTCAAATATGCTCATTCATGCTATTGGCTTATTTTTCCATAAAACAAATAAATTATGCTAATAATTTATTGATTTCGACTTCCTCCTGATATTTGAGCTGTTTATGACTTATAAGGTTCCGGTTATTCTGGGGACTATGGCCTGCTTGTGTTTTGAAGCCATTTTTGCTGAGTAATCAGGAAATTATTGAAGACAGAAAAGCCATTGCTATTGGACAGCGGACAGCCACGTGTTTTAAAGGACAAAAACCATGTCAGACAGTTTCCAGAATGAAGTCCCCAAGGCCCGCGTCAATATCAAGCTCGATTTGCACACGGGCGGGGCGCAGAAGAAAGTGGAATTGCCCCTGAAGTTACTGGTAGTGGGCGATTACAGCAACGGGCAGGAGCAACGCCCGCTGTCAGAGCGCGAAAAAATCAACATCAATAAAAACAATTTCAACAGTGTGTTGGCGGATTTTCAGCCCGGCGTCAACCTGACGGTTGAGAACACTCTGGCGGGGGATGGCAGCGAGGAAAACGTAGCCCTGACATTCAGGGATATGAAAGATTTTGAACCGGAACAGGTGGCCCGCCAAATCCCCCAACTGCGCGCCATGCTGGCGATGCGTAACCTGCTGCGTGACCTGAAATCCAACCTGCTGGATAACGCGACGTTCCGCCGTGAATTGGAAGTGATTTTGAAAGATCCGTCACTGAGTGACGAGTTGCGCAGTGAACTGGCCGGGCTGGCACCGGAGCAGGACTAATTTAACGGATACCTTGACTACAGGATGATGCTGATGTCTGTGAATACTGAAACTGTGCCCGGAGCACAGGGAACTGTGCTGGCTCAGGGAACTGTGCCGGAGGACAGCGTGTATGCCTCGCTGTTTGAGAAAATCAACCTGAACCCGGTTTCAAGGCTGGGGGATATCAATGTCTATCAGGACAATGCGGCCCTGGCGGATGCGACTGCGGATGAACGCGTCACGGCAGCGGTACAGGTGTTTCTGGAGCGCCTGAAGGCGGCTGGGCAGACAGTGGAGCGGCTGGATAAGACGCTGCTGGACCATCATATTGCCGAGCTGGATCAGCAAATCAGCCGCCAGCTGGATGCAGTGATGCACCACCCGGCATTCCAGCAAGTGGAATCGGCCTGGCGTGGGCTGAAGTTTCTGGTGGACCGGACGGATTTCCGCCAGAACGTGAAGATAGAAGTACTGGACGTGGCGAAGGATGACCTGCGTCAGGACTTTGAGGACAGTCCGGAAATCGTCCAGAGCGGGCTGTACCACCATACCTATATTCAGGAATACGATACCCCGGGTGGTGAACCGATAGCGGCGGTGATATCAAACTTTGAATTTGACCGCAGTCCGCAGGACGTAGCGCTGCTGCGTAACATCGCGAAGGTGGCGGCCTCGGCGCACATGCCATTTATCGGCTCAGTGGGTCCGACCTTCTTTGGCAAAGAGACAATGGAAGAAGTTGCGGCTATCAAGGATATCGGTAACTACTTTGACCGGGCAGAATACCTCAAGTGGAAGGCGTTCCGGGATTCGGACGATGCGCGCTATATCGGCCTGACCATGCCTAGGGTACTGGGCCGCCTGCCATATGGCCCGGACACGGTGCCAGTGCGCAACTTCAATTACGTGGAAGAGGTAAAAGGCCCGGACCACGAGAAGTACCTGTGGACGAACGCGACCTTTGCATTTGCGGCGAACATGGTAAAAAGCTTTATCAATAACGGCTGGTGTGTACAAATCCGGGGCCCGCAGGCGGGCGGGGCGGTGAAAGACCTGCCGATTCATCTATACGATTTGGGCACAGGCAGTCAGGTGAAAATCCCGTCGGAAGTGATGATACCGGAAACGCGGGAATTTGAGTTTGCCAGCTTGGGGTTCATCCCGCTGTCGTATTACAAGAACCGGGATTATGCCTGCTTCTTCTCGGCTAATTCCAGCCAGAAACCGGCGCTGTACGACACGGCGGATGCGACGGCCAACAGCCGCATCAACTCGCGCCTGCCGTATATCTTCCTGCTGTCACGAATAGCGCATTATCTGAAACTGATCCAGCGTGAAAATATCGGGACGACAAAAGACCGCCGCCTGCTGGAGCTGGAGCTGAATAACTGGGTGCGCGGGCTGGTGACGGAAATGACCGATCCGAGTGATGACTTACAGGCATCGCACCCGCTGAGGGATGCAAAAGTGGTGGTGGAAGACATTGAAGACAACCCGGGTTTCTTCCGAGTGAAACTGTATGCGGTGCCGCACTTTCAGGTCGAAGGCATGGACATCAACCTGTCGCTGGTTTCCCAGATGCCGAAAGCCAAAGCGTAATTAAAGATCATACCCAATGAATTTCAAGATGCAGTTAATAAAGTCGCTACTTGAGAGATGATAGGGATATTACGAAGGATGAGTGCCTGTCACGGATAGATGGGCATCTAGAGATACAGCGTCTCACAGGAAGTGAGTTGTTGTATCAAACTAATTTGTTGCTACAGGTTCGTACCTGTCAGATAGCAAATGGATATCTTCACCGGAACTTTGTGAAGTATTTATTTAATTTATGGAGAAATAAACTTATGGCAATTCCTGTTTACTTATGGCTGAAAGATGACGGTGGCGCGGATATCAAAGGCTCTGTTGATGTGCAAAGCCGTGAAGGCAGCATTGAAGTCGTGGCGCAGGACCACACTCTGTATATCCCTACAGATAACAACACGGGTAAGCTGACTGGCACCCGTATCCATACTCCATTCGTATTCACCAAAGAAATCGACGCATCCAGCCCGTACCTGTATAAAGCGGTTACCACCGGTCAGACACTGAAAACGGCGGAATTCAAATGGTATAAGATCGACGATGCTGGTCAGGAAGTGGAATACTTCAATACGACACTGGAAAATGTCAAGGTGGTGAAGGTTGCTCCGAAGATGCACGACATCAAAGATCCCGCTAAAGAGAAGCATAACCATCTGGAAGAGATCGAATTGCGTTATGAGAAAATCACCTGGACTTATAAAGACGGTAACATCATTCATTCCGATGCCTGGAATGAGCGTACTACTGCCTAATTAAGGTGTATTCCGGCAGGCGGGTAACCGCCTGCTTGATAGGGCGGATGTTTTTGTCTCAGGAGTTGAAAACCATATTATTGATCACGGGTAAGGTATTTTCATTCAGTAATTCGGTCTTTCCATAACAAGATTTCAGTCCTGTGTCAACCTGCCGCTGGTTTTCCAGATGCCGAAAGCCAAAGTGCAAGCGGAGAATTGCATGAAGATTTACCGTCCGTTATGGACTGATGGCGCCTTTTTGGCCCCACAACAATTTCAGCAGCAGGCACGTTGGGAAACGTACCTGACTGATACTGTAGCACAATTGGCAATAGCTCATCCTTGGGGGGTATTGGAAGCGGAGTTTGATGAAGGCGCATTGGCTATTTCTCGGTTAAATGCGATTAAACTGATCGTCCGTTTTCCTGATGGTTCAGTGATTGATACTGCGGTTGCGGATAACCTTCCTCCTGCGGTCGACCTCTCTTCCATTGAAGGACGCGAAAGCGTCGATATCGTACTGGCCTTGCCTTTACTGCAAGCCAATGGCGGTAATTTGGCGCAGGATGGGCACCATGATCGGCCGCGTCGTTACAAGCAGGAATGGGTGTCTGTACAAGACTTGATCGGTAACGAACTGACTGATATCGCCATTGAGCGTTACGCCATTACTTTGCGTTATACCCATGAGGAAAATGGTGCTTATCTGGTTTGTCCGGTGGCTCGCCTTATCCGTAATTCCCAAGGCCAATGGACATTTGATCGCCATTTTATTCCACCGATGCTTGCCTGCTCCGCCAGCCCAGAACTCATGGAGTCGCTGACAGATTTGATGCATCGCCTGAAAGCTAAACGCCGTCGTCTGATGAGCATTCGCCGGGAAAGTAACGAGCGTCTGGCTGATTTTGCCGTAGCGGATGTTTCATTGTTCTGGTTACTTAATGCGTTGAATAGTAGCGAACCCGTATTAGCAGAATTATTGGCAAGCCCGACTCGTCACCCGGAACTGCTCTATCGTGAGCTGGTTCGTCTGGCTGGTAGTTTGTTGACTTTCTCGTTGGAGCACCAGCCTGAAGCAATTCCTGTCTATCAGCATCTTGCACCGGGAGCTGTTTTCCCGCCTTTGTTTGAACTGCTGAATGAACTGTTAGAGGCCAGTTTGCCTTCGCGGGTCATTTCGATTGCATTGGCGAAAAATGGTCAGTTTTGGAAAGGCGATTTCAATGATAGCCGTTTGCGTGAAGAGGCGGATTTTTACCTGTCAGTGCGTTCTTCTTTGCCGGCTCATCTGTTGCAAACCCAGTTTCCATTGTTATGCAAAGTGGGTAGTCCGGATGAAGTGGCAAACGTGGTTAATGTGGCACTCAACGGAGTACCACTGATGGCACTTTCTCATGTACCGGCAGCAATTCCAATGCGGCTTGAAAACCAGTATTTCGCATTAGAGCTCAATAACACTCCGGCGAAAACCATGTTGGATTCTGGTCATTGTGCTTTCTACGTACCCGGAACGCTGGGTGATGTTCAACTTGAATTATTTGCTGTGTTGCGCTCATGACTCACTTTATACAACCTGACTCTATACAACCTAACAAAAAGCAAGACATGGCTGTCACTATCGATACCCTATTTGCTGATACCTGGCTTATGGTATGCCAATTGCGCAATGGAGTATCGGTCGAAAACGGTAAGGCACTTTACCGCCGGGCCTGTGAACAGATTGATAAAACACGCGAATCTCTGGAGCAGGCCGGTTTTTCCAAATCAGCGGTTGACCATATGTCGTATGCCCAATGTGCACTATTAGATGAAAGCGTAATGAATCGGGGAGTGAAGGATGAAGGGTATGAACAATGGCTGCAATCTCCGCTTCAGACCAAGTATTTCAATACATTGGAAGCAGGGGACAAACTGTGGGATCGCGTTCGTACTGTGTTGCAGGAGACGGCCCCCGATCCTGCTGTTTTGATCTGTTTTCACCGTGTAGTGACCCTGGGATTCAGCGGCAAATATCAAACGATGGAAAATGATCACCGAGAAGATGTTTTAACCGCATTGGCTCGCCAGGTGCCACCTTATGCGCTTGTTGCTTCCCAACCCCTGATTGTCCAACCTGCACGCTATCTTAGCCGTCGTCGGATGTATTGGATGGGATGGATTGGCGGACTGGTCGCGCTAGGGGCATTGTGGTGGGGGCTATCTGCATCGTTACGGCAACTCGTTCATCAATGGCTTAGCCAAGGATAATCCTTCGATGCGAATCTTGTTTAAACAAGGACTGTGTCTGCTGGCGGTTTTACTGAGCTTCTGGCTAATCTGGGGATTTTGGCCACTAGGAACCGGTATACGTCTTCTTCTGACACTGGTGACGTTGGCTGTGGCAGGGAGTTTAATCCTCCGTTGGCGTAATCAAGCTGAACAATATCAGGAACGGCATACCGATCTCAGTAACCTTTCTTTACCTGCTGAGGATTTTCGTGGATCACTGGTTCTGGTATGTAGTCATTCTCAGGCTCTGTTCAGCCAAGGTTCTGCCCATCGGGAAGCATTGCAGGGATGGTATATTGCTACGCCAGAACCAAAAGCATTTATTCATGCAGTTCAACATATTGCGGAGAATTCTCCTGCTTTATTGGCTAACCTTTCCGTCATGTTTTGTGTTGTGCCTGAGCAGTTAAATGATCAGGATAAATTACAGCAATCCGTATTGGAGTGGCGGCGGGCACTGGGTGAAAGTCGGCAGTGGATTGGGAACTTGCCTCCTTTTTGGCTATGCAGCTATCTCAATCCACTGGTCACATTAGATGTTGCCTCCTCTCAGGCAGAAGCAACGTGGTTTACCTTACATGACACAGTGACAGGGTTTCAGGTAAGAAGTACAACACAAACAACCCTGCCATTGTCGGTCTGGTCAGTACCGAAACTTGGTGAACACCTGAGGCATTGTTCTGAAATGGTTTGGTTGGATCATTTTGTACAGTGGCTGAATACACACTTTTTACCTTTGTTGGCTTTACCTCAAACCGGAACACCTGCTCTGGTGCCTTGTGCGATGGCGCTGCATTTTGCGCCTTTACAGACGGTGACTAACAACCTTTGGTTACAACAACTAGGCGATACAACGACCTTAACTGTGCCTCCGGTGACTGATGTTGCTGCTCAGTTACCTTTTCCTGACGTACTGCTTACCCAATTACCCCGACATCGCCGCTTGACGACAATGGAAGTCTATATCGGTATTGCGGGTGCGATTGGTGGTGTTTTCTTGCTTCTGGCTGTATTGGCGAGTTATAGCAATAACCGGAGTTTGCTGACCCAGATACAGGATGATGTGGCGTTGTTTGAGCGTTTGGTGGAAGAGCCGCCTGAGCCGAAAACGCAGGCTTGGGGTCAACTGAAAGAAGACGCAAATTTATTGTCCGATTGGCATCGCACAGGAGAGCCTCTTTCTCATTCGCTTGGTTTGTATCAGGGACAGAGAATGCTCCTTGTCGTGCAGGCAGCGATTGCCGGCTGGGCACCGCCTTTGCCACCAGAACCTGTCGAACCATCCCCTCCGCCGGTTGTGGTGCCTAAACCCCAGACCGTCAGTCTGGATAGTCTAGCCTTGTTCGGGGTGGGTAAATCAACGTTGAAATCAGATGCTACCAAAGTATTGGTGAGTGCACTTGTCCAAATTAAGGACAAATCTGGTCAGCAAATTGTGATCTCTGGTTATACCGACAACACAGGCAATCCTAAATTTAATCAGCAGCTTTCCCTTAAGCGGGCCGAAGCTGTACGCGACTGGATGCTACAAAACAGTGACATCCCGGCTGCATGTTTCGTGGTGCAGGGGCATGGTGCAAACCAGCCTGTTGCATCCAATGATACGGAAGCAGGCCGTGCGGCCAACCGCCGAGTCGAAATCAGTCTGGTGCCGCAGGCCAATGCTTGTCAGGCAGCAGCAACCTTCTCTTCACTCTGATGCGTGGAATGAACGTAAAACGGCTTAATAAGTTTTTTCTTCAGCAGGCGGGAAACCGCCTTTATCAGCACATAGTTTGTTAGTGGCTATTTTTGCCAAGCCCCTGTTTTTGCAAAATTCCGGGCGCGGAGGCTTGGCAAAGGGAGCAACAACTAATCTTAGCGACCTTATGGGCCTCGGTTAACGGTTATGGCGGTAGCATGCCGGAATATCGGGAAAGCCCACTCGACAAGTAAGCCAAGGAGAAAAAACTATGGAAAATTCATCCACAATGTTATTGCGTCGGTTAAACCCGTACTGCGCACAGGCACTGGAAGCCGCAGCCTCCCTGTGCCAGACACGGGCACACGCTGAAATCACCGTCGAGCACTGGCTGCTCAAAATTCTGGAGCGGGGCGAGAGTGACATCACGGTTCTGGCCCGTCGCTATGAGTGGGACATGGGCGCTTTGTGGCAGGCCCTGCTGGACCATATTGATGCTTACCCCCGTACCGTGCACAGCCGCCCCCAATTGTCTGCCCCGTTACTGACCCTGATGAAAAACGCCTGGCTGTTTGCTTCGCTGGAAGAAGGCGAAGGGCATATCCGCAGTATCCATTTACTTTCCGCCCTGCGGGAAACCCCATCACTGGTGGGCTGTGAAGGCGCATGGCCCCTGCTGACCGTGGGCGCATCCCAGCTGCAACGGCTGCGTCCGCTGCTGGATGCACAGTCCGAAGAGCGCCCGGAAGTGCAACAACAGGCGATGCTGGGCCATGACAGTTCCCGTCTTACCCCAGACTCACCAGCTTCTGTGTCTTCACCTGCTGCTTCGGGCACTGCCCCGTTGTCCGGCCAACCATTGTCCGATGCACTGTTAGCGGTACTGAATAAATTTACCTTGGATGTGACCGCGAAAGCCCAAGCCGGCAATATTGATCCAATCTTTGGCCGTGATGATGAAATCCGCCAGATGATAGACATCCTGTCCCGCCGCCGCAAAAACAACCCGATACTGGTGGGAGAGCCGGGGGTAGGAAAAACCGCGCTGGTGGAAGGACTGGCCCTGCGGATTGCCGAAGGTAACGTACCGGAAAGCCTGAAAACCGTCAGCCTTCGCACCTTAGACTTGGGGCTGCTACAGGCTGGTGCGGGAGTGAAAGGGGAATTTGAGCAGAGGCTGAAAAACATCATTGATGCGGTACAACAATCACCTACACCCATTCTGCTGTTTATTGATGAAGCCCATACCATTATCGGGGCAGGTAATCAGGCGGGCGGAGCGGATGCCGCCAACCTGCTGAAACCGGCCTTAGCACGCGGAGAACTGCGCACCATTGCCGCGACCACCTGGTCAGAATACAAACAATACTTTGAGCGGGATGCGGCACTGGAGCGCCGGTTCCAAATCGTCAAGGTGGATGAGCCGGATGATGAAAAAGCGAGTCTGATGCTGCGCGGCCTGAAATCCCGCTATGCCAAATATCACGGCGTACACATTACCGATGACGCGGTGAAAGCGGCTGTGAGTTTATCCCGCCGTTACCTGACAGGCCGCCAGTTACCGGACAAAGCAGTGGATTTGTTGGATACCGCCAGTGCACGGGTCAGAATGAGCCTTGATACCCAGCCGGATGAACTGGTGCGGTTGCGTTCATCTCTGGCAGCGCTGGATTTGGAAGCCGAAGCCTTGCAGGAAGATCAGTCGGTGGGCAATGCGGTGGAAGCCAGTCGCCTGACTGATATCACCCAACAACGAGTGGTACTGGAAAGCCGGCTCCAAGCAATTGAAACACAATATCAACAGGAGAAAACGCTGACTGAACAGCTGCTGGCCTGTCGCCAGTCGGGGAACGACGCGGAGGAAAATGCCCGCCTGCAACAGCAACTGACGGAAGCCCAGAATGGAACCCCGCTGCTGGGGCTGGATGTGGATGTGCGCACGGTCGCGACCGTGGTTGCCGACTGGACCGGTGTTCCGCTCTCCAGTTTGATGAAAGATGAGCAGGCTGACCTGCTGGCACTGGAGCAACATCTGGAAAAACGGGTAGTCGGCCAGAATGCGGCGCTGGAAAGCATGGCACAACGACTGCGGGCAGCGAAGACCGGGCTGGCCTCCGAAAACGGGCCGTTGGGGGTCTTTTTGCTGGTGGGGCCGAGCGGGATCGGGAAAACCGAGACGGCATTGGCATTGGCGGATAGCCTGTTCGGGGGCGAGAAATCACTGATAACCATTAACCTGTCGGAATATCAGGAGCCGCACACAGTCAGCCAGCTCAAGGGTTCACCGCCGGGGTATGTGGGTTACGGTCAGGGCGGAATTCTGACGGAAGCGGTGCGCAAACGGCCTTACAGTGTAGTGCTGCTGGACGAAGTAGAAAAAGCCCACCGTGACGTGATGAACCTGTTCTATCAGGTATTCGACCGGGGTTTTATGCGGGACGGGGAAGGGCGTGAAATAGATTTCCGTAACACGGTTATCGTGATGACATCGAATTTGGGCAGTGACCACCTGATGCAACTATTGGATGAACAACCGGACTCAACGGACGCCAGCCTGCATGAACTGCTGAGGCCGATACTGCGCGACCACTTCCAGCCTGCCTTACTGGCGCGTTTCCAGACGGTGATTTACCGTCCGCTAAGGGCGGAAGCACTGCGTACCATCGTGGAGATGAAACTGGCGCAGGTGGCGAAACGGCTGAAACTGCACTACCGCCTGAACTGTGTAGTAGAAGAATCGCTGTATGACACGCTGGTGGAAGCGTGCCTGCTACCGGATACGGGCGCGCGTAATATCGACAGCCTGCTTAACCAGCAAATTCTGCCGGTGCTGAGCCAGCAACTGCTTATGCGTCAGGCGACCCAGCAGGCAGCGAGTACACTGACGCTGGGTTATGGCGAGGACGGTATCACACTGACGTTTGATGAAGAGGCCAGGCCATGAGTTTATTTGACCCCGCTAAAAAAACCGGAACTGTACTGACAAACACCCTGAATCGCTACACGCTGGTGATTCAGGGGTGTGAAGCTGTACTGGATGTAGAAGACTTTACCGGCCGTGAAGCCATGAGCGATACCTATCGCTACCGGATTGCCTTTACCAGCCCGGCGCAGGATATCCAGCCGCAACAAATGTTGCGCCGCAGTGCCACATTCACCCTGCGCACGCCGGGCGAAACCGCCTTTGGTGTCACCACGCCCCCGCAGACTCAGCGTGTTGTACACGGGGTCGTCACGAATTTCAAACGGTTAGGTGGCTCCAGAGATGAAGCCCAGTACCAGATTATTCTGGAACCGAAATTTGCCCTGCTGCGTCACCAAAAGCGCTCTTACCGCTTCTTCCTGAATAAATCTGTCCCGGAAATTGTTGAAGAGATTTTGCGGGAACACAATTTCAAAGGGTGGGAATTTGAATTTAACCTGAAAAATACCTACCCGAAACGGGAGCAGATCAATCAGGTCAATGAAAGTGACCGTGATTTTATCGAGCGCCTGATGTCAGAGTTGGGGATTTTCTACACCTTCCGTTTGCAACCGGATACACAAACGGAAGTCATCCACTTTGGTGATAAACAGCGGTGTTACGAATATGGCAAAAAACTGCCGTTAAACAGCCCGTCAGGAATGAGTGATAACGGTGAGGCTTCCATTTGGGGTTAACCCAACGCCATCAGGTGGTTGAGCGTTCCGTTCAGACGAAAGATTATAACTTCCGTACCGCGCAACATATCCTGAACTCAGCACAGGCCGATATGACCCGTGGCGACGGAGAGGACATCACTTACGGTGACGTGACTTACTACAAACTGCGTCATCTCACGACGGGGGATGAACTCTACCCTGAGCCGGAAACAGCCAACTTCTGGGCGCGGCTTGATCATGAACGCTTTTTGGCGTGTCAGACCCTGCTGTACGGGCAAAGCACCGACCCGACCCTGCTGGCTGGGCAGGTGCTGGAAATAGAAGATAAAACTGTACCATCGACCCTGCCAGCCGCTTTTCAGTCCCGGATATTGATGACCCAACTGCGTTTCACGGGTAGCCGTGCGGAAGCGTTGCTGGTCAAAATCACGGCAGTGCCTTATACGGAAGCCCTGTGCTGGCGACCGGCACTAAAACCGCGTCCGGTTATCAGCGGCACACTGACCGCGCGCGTGACCAGCCCGATTGCCAATGATCTTTACGCCCACCAGAATCTGGATGGATTGTACTGGGTCAAATTTGATGCAGACCATGACGAGAAAAAGAAAGGCTACGAAAGTATGCCAGTGCGGTTGGCAAAACCCTATGGTGGGGATACGTATGGTTTTCACTTCCCGCTGATTCAGGGAACGGAAGTGGCGATAGCCTTCCACGAAGGTGATCCCGACCGGCCGTATATCGCACATGCGCTGCATGACTCTTACCGCCCCGACCATATTACCGCCCGCAACCGCACACGTAACGTCATCCGCACGCCGACCAATAACAAACTGCGGATGGAAGATCGGCGGGGGCAGGAGCATATCAAGCTGAGTACGGAGTACGGTGGCAAAAGCCAGTTGAATCTGGGGCATCTTGTTGATTCAAATGAGAAGAAACGCGGCGACGGCTTTGAACTGCGCACGGATAGCTGGGGTGCAATTCGGGCGGGGAAAGGGTTGTTTATCAGTGCAGATGAACAAGAGCGTGCACTTGGTGAACAACTGGATCTGACCCAAATCAAGCAGCAGTTAGCTGATGCCCTTGATATGGCAGAGTCACTGTCAAATATCATGCGAACGGCGCAAGTAGAGCCATTAGATACCAGCAATCAGGAACGCTTTTTGGCGGGATATGTTAAAGGCATCAATGAACCTGTGATTGCAGCGAGTGCGCCGGGAGGAATTGCATTATCAACACCTAACCATATTCAACACAGTGCCAACAACAACATTGTGATGACCTCGGGCAGAAATACCGAAATTTCTGCGCTGAAACGTATAGCGATAGCAGCAAAGAAAGCCGTCTCCATTCTGGCCCATGAATTGGGTATGAAATTGGTTGCGGTGGCGGGAAAACTTCAGATTCAGGCTCAGACCGGTGCGTTGGAAATCACCGCCAAGAAGAACATCAGTATCACGAGTACTGACGATGAAATCATTATTTCAGCCAAAAAGAAAATCACGTTTGAATGTGGTGGCTCTTATATCACCCTTGATCCGGCCAAGATAGAAAGTGGCACGCAAGGCGACTTCAAGGTGCAGAGTGCAAACTTCGACTATGCCGGGCCAGCAACGATAAGCCAGCCGCACCCTAACTTTACCGCTTGTGAAACCCTGTCTTCGGAAGCGGCAGGCCGTGGTGATGCTACCGTCCCTTTAAGCTGAGATATTACGCTATGTACGCAACTTATTTACCAGAATCCCTCCCTCTGGAAAACCACCGCTATGCCCTGATTGACAGGGCATTATTTCCCGAACTTGATGACGAATTGCCGGTGATCGAAGTGGTTTCGCCGTTATTAGCACCGCAAGCAGAGTTATACCCGTGGTTAATTCCCATGCACGAACTCTCACCGACGATGTGGGTAAATTTATTTTCTTCTATCAATAAATCGATAGAAGAACAAAGACAGCCCATAGTTTCGCTATTTTTTGACAGTGAATTACCGCCGGAAGAGATGAAAAACAGGCTGGTGCATGGGTTATATATTCAGGATAAGTCACGTAAAGGATTTATTCTGCGTTATTACGATCCGCGAGTTTTATTTCATCTTTCATGGTTGTGGGATATTCCGACTTTTCGTAGTCAGCTTTCAGTGGATACTATTAAACACTGGACGTTTTATTTAGCTGGTGAATGGCATACGCTTTCATTCTCGCAAGAGGAACCTTACAAAATTGCACCGGCGAATATTCAGATCAATCGGGTTCATCGTATTGGAATGATTAATCAGGTGCTGGCAAAAATGTCGCCAATTCCTAATTTGAAAGAACGTAAAAAAGTTAGCATGGAGATTGAGGGATTATTTCAGGTAGCGACTGAGCGGTTTAAATTAACTCATAGAAACGATTTGGTAGCGTTTGCGTTTTATGGGGTTACGGTGAATATGTTTTTTTATGAACATAGATACTTTAAAGTACTATTGGTGGATTGTGCGGAGCATGCGGAGTATTTTTCGAAAACAGTCATGAATGTTAATAATCAGGAATTACAAAAAGTTAAGCAAGGGTTAATTAATATAAATGGAGATAAATAATATGGATGCAGTAAAACAGTGTGGTTTTTGTCAGCGTATAGGTTTTCCAATTCTTCCGGTAAGACCTGCGGTAGTTTATAAGAGTGATGGATTACCTCAGTTAAGTGAAAATGTACCAATGCCAATTACAGCTGAAGGAATGGCTGAATATAGTGCCAGAATATTAAGGAATGGTTTTTTATATGTGTATTCAGAAAAACATGCTAGCTGGGATGAGTATTATGTAACGATGGGAGGGGATCTTTATTTATTACCTGAAGGTGGGGAAGTGCCTGATTGTATAGCTACAGGAGATAAAAAACCTTGTGTGAATAATCCGAAAGATATCGCTAAGGCTTCATTGATTACACTTTATCTTTTACCTAATAATCAAGAAAATGGTATTTTTTGGTTTGGCTGGTCTGAAACTCCATGGACAGGAAAAATTAAAGCTAAACATGCTGATAATCCTGATGTGCGAAAAAGAACTATGGTTTCATTTAATCTTGATAATTGGATAAGTTCTCAAAAATCAGATGGTGTTGAAAAATTAAGTAATTTACAGAGCAAAGTAGCTGAATACTCGGAAAATTCAAAAAAATGTAAGGTAAAAGAATATACAAATTATGAATGGATCGTGAAAGATCGTATTCATTCTGAAAATATTCTTTCAGTAGCTAAAGAAAACTATCCAGGGGAAGGGGCTATTTTATTTTTAAATGATCCAACGGCGATTGTTAGAGATGTCAATACGCTGAATGACTATTTATATAAAGTGAATATTTGTGAAAATGAAAAATATAAAAGAGGTTTCTCATTAAACAATACACTTAATTCATTAGAGTATGGAATTAAAGAGAACCATATAGAAACAAGTGTTTCACTTTATTGTAAAACTGAAAAAAAGATTGAGGATTTACAGAAGAGTGAATCAAATAATCCATACAACTTTTTTCCTTCATCATATGATGCCGTTTATAAAAGTCTCGATAAAGAATATAATTATGATAAGATAAAAAAAGATTCTGAATTAGCATGGAAAAAATATGAGAAATATATTGATAAAAATGAGAGGAATAAGTTCATAGAAGAATTTACTTTATGCACTAAAGAGTATGAAGAAAAATTCATGAATCCAATGAATAATATGAGCCTTTTGTGGCTAAATAGTAATCTAATAAAAGATTATTATGAATTAAATTTTGACGATGAAGAGTTAGAATATGGTTTGGTCTATAGTCAGTCTGTTCTCGATGTAATGACTGCTATATCAAATAAAGAATTTCTTAATGGTTTTCTTGAAGATAAATTGTTGGATCCGATTTTATCAACAAGTAATTATATATTAAATGCATTCACATTAAATAATTCAAAATTGAGGGATGCTATAAGCGTTGAATTAAAAACAAGTAGTGAAATAGGGGATGGTAAAAAAGAAGATGGCAAAAAAGATAGTGGATTTAAATATGATGATATATCATGGGATAAATTGGCAGATGTGGCGGCCAGTTTAATAAAAGAAAATAAACCCTTTATAGAAAAACTATTTGATGGAATGCTTGCTGCAAGTTCTCGTATATTAACAAAAATTTTTTCTAGTATAACTAACCATGCTCCCATTCCTCTTGTAACTTTAATCTCTTCTTTTCAAGGAACTGCGGTTTTATCGAGGGCAATTACAGGCACTCGTACACAATTTGCTCATGCGGCAATTAATGAATTAAATGCATTGGTTAGAATTAATAATAGTGAACAAAGTAAGATTTTTTCTGAAATAAATGCAGAAACATTTTTAAAAAGAGTTCATTTGGAAGGTGATACACCTCCACATCAGCAAACCTCAACCTATCTTATTTTCATTGATGTAGATAAAGCAAAGGAACTAAGAAATACAACAAATGCGGGGAGAGGGAAAAGAGTGACAGAAACTTTAACGAGTGAAAGAGAAATTAGAGAAAAAATATTTTCTCATGGTCGTGAAAGGTTGGAAAAAACATTTGATTTTTCTTCTAAACAAAAAGCCAGAGTCAGATCTGATATTGTTACTGGAGCACATTGTGGATTTAGTGTTTTTTCTCTAATATGGCAAAGTGGTAGTATTATGAAAACTATTAATGATGGGAAATATAAAGAAAATAGTGAAGCAGTTATAAAATTCGCAGCTGATGTGATGGGCGTTGTTGGAGGATTAGCTGATTTAATAAATATAATATTGACTAGTTTTAAATCATTAAATATTGCCAGATTTTCTATACATATGCGTAATGTACTTGGGAGAATAATATATCGCCGTTTTATGAAAATATTAGACATTTTTAGCAAAATTGGAACGATTTTTGGTTTAGTGACAGGAATTTTTGATGCGATAAAAGGAAAGGAAGAGTTAAGTAAAGAAAACTATTTGCTGGGAACTTTATATTTTTTCTCAGCAGGTTTCTCGATAGCAATGGTGATAGTCGCATTAGCGAATCTCGGTCCTATAGGTGCTTTAATATCATTGCTGCTGCTTTTAGGGTATGTTATAGTTAATATTTTTATTTCTAATAACGAATTGAATGAAGTTGAAAAATGGATATCTCGTACATTGTGGGCTGCAGATAGTGAGACTATAAGTAAAGATGTTGGTGCTCGCTCTCAAAAAATAGAACCTAAATGGCCTAACATGGAAACAGAATCAGAGTCTTTTGAGAAAATATTCGCACAATAAGGAAGATAAATGATAAATATCACAGGCTTTTTATTACCTTATAAAAATAGCAGGAAACTGACTGAGAAGGAAAAAGATTGGCGGTTTCTTCAAGGGAAACCACGTAAAGGAATCACTTCAGTTAGTGACTTTGACACAACTATAAAAATGAACTCTACATATATTGAGATGGTTGATAAACATTATTTAGAAAGAGGCGTGATAAGTCTTATTACGTTACCTGCTTTTATAGTGATGCTTTATTTATTTTTTAATTCTATTTTTTTTCTATAGAAGTTTATTATAAATATAATATCTCCATTATATTTTTATTGCTTTCTTTTATGGTGGTTTTTTCTTTTGTTTTTTCAGTTTTTTGCTTTTACTTTCTTTATAAAGAGTGGCTAACGTTGACGCATTGTCCTGTGCGCTACAATCGACGTTCACAGATGATTCATGCTTTTAAATTTAATGGTGAAATAATATCATTTCCTTGGAAATCAGTTTTCTTTACAGCCCAGAAGAGTGTTGGAACTATTAGTAGTAGTTGGATGATCAATGGTCATATCTTGGCTGAAGATGGTGAAACTGTTATTGATACTTTTGGCACAGGTATTGATGGCGTTAATCGTACGGAATTATCTCAATATTGGGAATTTATCCGCTGTTATATGGAAGAAGATTGTTTGCCTGAATTAGCTGATACAATAAAATTTTGTTTGCCAATTTCAGATCGCCGAGAATCCTATATTTTTGGTTTACAGTATATGTTGAGGCTAGAATCACGTATAGAATGGCCACTTTTGCTTTTAAAAGGTCCATTTTCTTTATTAACCAGCATTCATCGTTATTTTCTGATGAGAACTTGCAAAATGCCCAAATGGACAGCGGAAATAGAAAAAGATTGCCAGATTATATCGGATGATCCTATCAATGTAAGTGCTGAAAATAATCCACATCATATGTGGCGTCTTGTGTTAGCAAATCAATGTTTAGAAGAGTATAATCAGCTTTATCAACGTGAAGAAAAAGCACAATTACGGATTAAAGAGATCATAAAGTCAAAATATGATAATGAACTATAAGTGATGTTAATAATATATTTTTTTATCATCAATATTTTTTAATTTTAGTTGTGACAATAAAAAGGAGGCGAAAGCCTTCTTTTTATGGCGGTATCATAATTAATTAAATTGTATAAATTACATTCAATTAATTATCCATTTATTCAATAAGAGATCAATAAAAATAGATGATTGCAGATTTAATATAATGGCAAGTTAGGAGTTAATAATATCATCAAAGCATCAGGATGTATCTAGACTTTATCCACGGAGCCGTTTACTCACTGAACAATAAAAAAGTGAGCGCCTTTATCAAGGCCAGCCTCATCCTGATAATCCGCTGATTTATGATAATGATACTATTATTAAAATGAATTCAACTTACTTAGAAACAGTTGAACAACAGTATAATAGTAAAGGTTTTATTAGTTTGATAAGCTTTGGTATTGCTATCACATTCCTGTGTATTATGATTTGGGGATGTTATAGCAGAATCATACTAATATGTCATAATATCCAAATCCAACATGACAAGGCATAAAGTGAAATGGGTTACAGTTTAGATTTTCGAAAAAGAGTCCTGGCATACAAAGAT
>NZ_JBBMXH010000079.1:0-23639 GCF_037996725.1 Xenorhabdus entomophaga | reverse complement strand
AGATAAGCATAACTCAGTCCTCTTTTTTGCCTTTTTGTTTCTGGAAAATCAAAACTCGCAAAATTTGGACTGAGTTTCTTTGACACTCCTACCATTTTGAAAAGTTATATAGCAAGGCTTATCTGAGTGAGAAAGCAGCCCTGAATAAACTGGCTTATATTCGGGCGCAAAAGCAGTTTAATGAGGAAGATAGAGAAAGTAACTTCCCTGCCGAAGAAATTATTCAGGAAGACGGCACTTCTGCATTGCGCAATGGAAAGATGCGACCTGAGTTCATAAGACGGCATGCTCAGTTACTGGAAGAAATGAAAGCCGATATCAGGCGAGAGAAAGCAAAGGCAGCCCTACAGAAAAAGTATTCAAAAGCAATGCATGAAATGGATTTATTGGATGCAGAGATAGCTATATTAGAAATACAAATAGCCGAATTAGAATAATAAAAACAACAATACAAATTTAATTACAGCGCCATCGCTGGGGAATCGCTCACGCTGAAAAAAGGAAATAGAAAATGACATCATCAACTTTACTTGAAAGAAAACGAAAGGCATTTATTTACGCCAAACTAGATACCTTAAAAAGAAAGTATGGTTCTTACTCTGAAATTGTAAAAGTAGATGGCTTTAATTACAGGCTGGATTTGGACGAGGAAATATTAAACACAGCATTAATTAATCCATTTGAAGAAGATGTGGTAGCCGTCAAAGGAGAGAAACTTCTTATTGAGTCATACAACAATTTTTACACCAAGCACGGAAATTTAACCATAGAAGGTGATGCGTTTATGGAAATAATATTACAACACATTTCTAAGAAAACGGAGCCAATAACATGACAAAGAAAACCTATTTAGATTTTGCTAATGCTGCTATCCAAAAAGAGAAAGAAGAAAAGTACGACCTTGCAGCCATATATTGGGGAAAGGCCAAAAATGTAGCCACCAGTCTTAATACTCAATTATGGGCTGAATATCGCCAAGAGCATAACGAAAAAAGATATTCATTACATAACAACTATAGCAACGCATTAAGAACCCCAAAAGAAGACAGGCGGATAGCTAATGGCTAAACGAAAAAGAAGTAAAACCCAACAAGGTTATATGGGAATGACTCTATCGCAAGGAATGCGATTAGAAATAGACAAAAAGCAAGATTATTTAAATTCGAAAAAATACCTCTCTAATTTTCCGGTAGAAGGTGAAGAAATGAGAGTGCCACTTAATAGAGCTATGCGCCGTTTAGCAAAAAGAATGAAAATTGAAATGAAGGAAGTTAAATAATGACCAAGAAAAACGAATTAATTCCAGTATCCGCTAAAGAATTGCAGATCGTTGAATATCGCGGTCAACGTGTTGTGACCACCGAACAGTTAGCTGTGGGGTATGCTACAACCGTTGATCGTATCCGCCAAAACTTTAACCGCAACAAATCGCGCTTCTTTGAAGGGAAGCATTACTTCCAGATTGCCGGCGATGAGCTTTCAGCCTTCCGCGTATCATTTAGCGACGCGGTTAATAAACACTCAACCACCATCACTCTCTGGACAGAACGCGGCGCAGCGAACCACTCCAAGATGCTGGAAACTGATCAGGCATGGAACTACTTCGACGACCTGACTGAATTCTACTTTACCCGTCGCGACAGCATCATCACAGAGGCTGAGCTGTTAAGTAACCCAGCGAAGTTACGTTCAATGCTGTCCGTGTATGCCGAGAACGTTGAGCGCCTTGAGGGGGAAAACAAAACCCTGAATGCCACCGTGGACAGTCTGGAGAAATACTTCACCAAAGGAATGACCATTCCCGCTTTCTGTAAAGGCCTGAACGGGGTGAATACCGCCAAAATCATGTGGTGGGCAATGGAGCGCAACTGGCTTTACAACGAGCAGAAAGATCCTGAGAAAAAGCCGCGCTGGCGGGTCGCTTCCTATGCCCGTGATCGCTATCTCACAGAAGATGAAAACGAGATAACACCTCGCGGAAAGGACGCCTTTATCACCCGCACCGCCGTGTTACTGGAGAAAGGTTGTCACCGCCTGTATGCCCTGTACATGAAAGGCGAACTTCCCATGAAGAAATCATGGAACGGTGAATACCACCACGACAAAGCCATTTATACCCCGGAGGGTAAATAATGAGCAAGCATCACACTGAAACAGAATTTGATTACGGCAAGTATGGCGTGATTGTTATCACTGAGGCCGCGAACAGCGAAATCATCAGTTATGCGGAAGCGGTAAAGGCGTTGGACGCGGGTCAGTATGACCGTGACTTATTGTTAGGTTTTGATTTGGTACTGGCTATCACTCATGGCTGGAAAGCGGGCTTTTATGAACCAACCAGTGAACAGAGTTTGGTGTTATGGCGGTGGGTTGTGTCAGCCTCATTTGTGCAAGAGCAAATAGACAGAAACGGCACTCGTGAGGTTGATAACGGTCAGGGAGGGACTGATACCGGAGCTATTTACCTTAATGGAACATCGGCAATCACTGTATACCCATTGCCAGAACGCATGATGTTAGCAACCCATGTTGAGGGGATCGCCTTTGAGCAGTTCGGTCGTGAAGAAGGGGTGGATATGGCGATCAGAATGTATATGGATTTTATCAATATGCAGCCGGAAAACGGCAACCGGTTATCTGAGAAAGGACGCGAGGGGCTTTCTATCCTGCACGATGACTTAATCAAAGCGGTAGAGGCTGGCGAGTTTGGCGCAATACCCGTCATTCATTAACAAGAGGCTTACATGATAACGAAAAACTTTCGTCTGAATGCACTGGCGAACACCTATGCAGCCGCTATCTATCACGATGTAACGACCCGTAATGGCGGTGATCACTTCACGATGCAGGTCGGCAAAACAGAAATCAATGTCGCTATTGTCGATGGGGTAAAAGGTATTCGCGAACTGGTGGACAGTTACGCACTGGAAGCCCTACAGCAGAATTACCCGGCATGGGAAGTAATAGCCATTAATCTAATGGAAAAATGCGCAGTCAATGGCTACCTGACGGGCTACGGGCGTGAGATATGGCAGAGCATGATCAACGACATGGGCGATGCGCTGGCAGCTAAGGGGATGTTTCAATGAAAATCGACTATCAGGACAAAGGCAGCACGGCGCAAATCATCATTGTCAGTTTCATTACCGAACGCCGTAAGCACCATCGTTGTGTTGATGCCGCCCTGTTAGCTACACCTGTTCGGGCTTCTTCCGTCGGTGTGCTTTTCAGAAAGACCACGATCACAGGTAAAGCGAACCACATGATGCGTGCCTACAAAATCATTTGCAGGGAGGCAGGCCGTGACTAAGGAGCACCGCCAGAGGGTGGACATCAACGACGAACTGGTCAGAACGGTAGTCCACATCGACGATGGCAGGGATCACACACAGCGGCATATCCACACCATGAGACGCAATCAGCACATTCACGAGGGCATTTGCCCTCCTCTGCCACCAGCACCCAAAGTGGCAGACGTGAAGATAACACCATTGAAGAACGGTAAGAGGGGCAGGAAATAATGATCAGCATCGATAACGCACAGAACGACATTGGTTTACCCGGTCACATTGATGATGGGCGCGAGTGGACGGATTGGTTGTTGAAGAAGGCGGATGAACAAAGAAAAAAATCAGCTTTATGCCAAGCAGAGTTTGAGAAATTTATCACTAACAGTCCTCAATTTAATACCAATTTATTAGTTAAATATCAAAGTGGTGAATATTTCAGCAGTTACACTAAAAAATATTTTCAACTTTTTTCGGCGGGATGGAGAGCTAGAAATGACCAATAACGCATCCCACCTCACTCAAATTATCGCCTCGGTCTGGGGCGATCCGGCTGACATCACCGATGCAGTATGGAAAGCAGGATACCGTAAGCCAGAACGGGGAGAAACGGAAATCGCTGAGCTGACTATCGACGTCATGAACGGGATACCCGATGAGGTTCCCTACTCTGAGAGGCCAAAAAACTTGGACGATATTCTCACGACAGAGTTGTACACCATTATTCTTGAAGCAACACTCAGTGACTTGGCAACACCTGCAATGGTGGCAAAAATGATTTTGATTAACGGATATCGGAAAGGAGTTGGGCAATGACAGAATCACCCTACATCAAAACAAAGGAACTGGCGGATCGGTATGGTGTAAAACCACACACGATAAGATTGTGGTGTGGCAATGGGAAGCAAAAACGAGAAGGCTTCCCAAAACCCAGATTTAAATCTGACCAGCTTAACTTTCTACGGCAGGACATTTTTGACTGGGAGGACGGGAAACAATTTTAGTCAGTTTATCCCACCAGCGCTCATATGCCTCTCTCTGCTCATTTAGGTAGGTGTGCTTATCGTACACCTGCCATATACCCGGCAGTTTATGCCCGATCATGATTTCGGCCACATGAGGTGGTGTTAATTCAGATACTCCGGTGCGCATGGTTCGGCGTAAGTCGTGGATTGACCAAGAGACATAAGACTCACCAAAATATTTGGACATTTCTTTATTGAGAGTTGAGACTATGTTGGTGTAACTTCCCCGTGAAAATGGCTTTCCATTACCTACAACAAATAAATATGAACTTCCCAGGTTTAATTTTTTTGCTTGCTCAATTAATTCCTTCGCCGCTGGAATAATCGGCCTGATGATGGGCCTCTTGGTTTTCCTTCCTGTTTTATGGTTAGCGGGAGGGATTATCCAAATATTCTTTTCATAATCAAAATCATTAACCTTAGCTTTCAATAACTCGCCGATGCGGCATCCAAATAAAAGACTCAATTTTATTATTAGCGTATTGCGTGGATTATATTCAGGGGCACTAATAAGTTGGAAAAGCACCATTAACTCCTCTTCGCTTAACGCCCTTTCCCCCGCATCAGAATCAAGATTAATATCGTCACCTACATTTTTTCCACCTAAATCACTTATTCCTACGTCAGATAATGGGGTTAGATTGGTTATTCCTCGCCGAACCGCCCACTTATGTGCTCTCTTGGAATATGTCAGTATGCGCTCACCGATTGATGGCACCTGTCTGGAAATATCTTCAATTAAAGAAAGCCACACATAAAGCGTGACTTCATCATGAGGTAATTTACCAATTTTGGGGAAAACATAGATTTCGAAAGAGCGCAATACCTGATCAGCATTAACCTTTGATCCTTGCATTGTTGCTTTCCACCAATCCCGTATAAGTCCTTCTACAATGACAGCACTTAATGCTGATTCTTTACGAACACGCTTAACTACTTTAGGATTGCGGTGCTGTTCAAGCTCCCCGCGATAAAAGATTACTAGATCACGGGCATCTTTTAAGCTGGTTGCTGGATACGTGCCAATATCAACCCGATCCCCTTTGCCGTTCCAGCGATATCTAAATTGGAATATGATTTTCCCTTTAGGGGTAATACGAACAGACAGGCCATCCCTGTCTGTCTTAGTGGTCATTTTCTCTTGGGGCTTGCCGTTGGTAGAACGGAGCCATGAATCAGTAATAGCCATATCACTTTCCTCAAAAAACAATACAGCTTTTAATGTAGTTCATGTACACAGCGATGTACATTTTTCTCATGATAATAGGGTGAATATCCGTGACTGCCACTGACAATCAAAGACAAAAAATAAATAAATTAACTTATAATTCAAAATGTTAAATTTAAATCCGTGACTACGAATGATTGTTAATGATTAGCCCTGACTGAATAAACGTATTTCGACATAGAATATGTTTTTGCACCAGCTCCATCAGGGCAACGCCTTTATGCGTCAGGATCTCTTCATCGCTGAGCACACTGACATCCACCAAAGGAAACGCCTGATTGTATAAGTGAGAAGCTTGTTCGGACTGTGTAAAACAATCCAGCCACCGATTTGAGTAAGGATAAGGCCGAACCTCACCATGATAAAACAGCAAAGGTACCACCAAAGGAAGTTCAGTATGCCCTTTTTTCAGATGATTCGCCATCGCTGACATCGTGTAATACATCAACCGCCAAGCCATCAACGGGTCAGGGGTTGACTGATGTTCAATCAGGCAATAAATATAACCTTGTCCCTGGACCATCTCAACCGAGTACAACACATCACTGTGTAGTTGACGTAAATGCCGATCCACAAAACTGCCGGGTTCCAATTTCAATGTGGTTAAATCACACAATAGCTGAATTTCTTCGGGAAGATAAAAGGATAAAAACTCCCTAGCCGTTTCAGGACGCGTTAAAAAATGTTTGAATAACGCGTCATGGGAAGGCCTTTTTTCTTTCTTTGCCACAATACGTCTCTCTGTATTATCTGTTATTAATCGCCTTCTTGGGCAGGTTCTATTTTGTTAACCAATCAGTGAGCTGATGTTTAATGTAATCTGATGACAAACGTTCTTGCTCCAGACGGGAAGATGGAAAACGACCGGAAATCAGTGCATTAAATAAATCAATTTCTTCTTCACTGAGAAAAGCAGGAACAACTTCAGTGGGCTTACCCTCAATTCCCATTCTATCCTCGTGCATCTTAACCGTGTTAATGTCCATCATGATTGATTCAAGTCCGGCACATTTACCTCTGGCATCACTTAAAAAGGTTAGCCCCCAAGTATCAATATCTCCCCAATAGCCAACTCGTTTTTTCTTCAACCATAAGGCATCCATCCAGGCAATATTTTTTCCACCCCCAATAACCGCCACCGTATCCGACATATCAGGTAATGCTAAACCTGATTGCAGGTTTTCCACCACCAGAATATTCGATGCTGGCAATTCATACTCTTTCAGCAATTCATAAGGTAATTGGAGGATGCGTAACCCACCCAGCGCGTCAGCAACATGAGGACAAAGTGGTCTGACTGTCAGCCAGCCTTTGGGATTCGTCTGACACGCTAACCAATCCACCAGCCCGCCAACCTCAGAAACCGCGCCTCCATGAAGCGTATCAACCAGTTCTTCCAATAAGAGCAGGTGACTCTCCAAGAATTTGGTATCAATGCCTATTATGGGAAGCGCCCGCAGATATTGTCCTTTCCCCAGCCCTTGTTTTAATTGTGGAAGTAATTTCGCCAGTAATTTTGCTTCTTTCAACGTAATTTTTTCTACGATCTCGATATTTTTGATTAATGCCGGATAAAGTATTTCATTAATGTGTAAAAAGGGCTTCATATTTCTTTCCCATATAACACTCCGGTGGATAGCGTTCTTACCTAAAAACTCTATAAGCTGTTGCATGGATTCAATCACAACCCAAATGGGAATAACTTGCTCAGATAATTCACGAAATCTCTTACTTGACCACAACACCATTTCTTGATGAGGAAATGATTTCCATTCACTGACAACTCGCTGAAAATGTGCCAAATCTGATAATGCAAAAGCACCACTAGGAGGTTTTAAGCTAATACGAATGGGGAATGGTTTAGCCCCCAACAGACGTGCCTTTAAGGAAGACAGGTTATCCCATTCTCTTTTTCTGACTATCTCTGTCACCTGAGTGGGTAATAACCCCCAGGAATATGTTTGTGGTGCTTTTTGCATATTTTTTTACATGTCAGTTTTCAATTTTAATGCCGAATTCATACATTTCAGCTGCTAATTTGTTCCTTTTTTCCTCACCCATGATACTGTCAATTTCTTCCCAGGTAACTTCACAAAGATGGCTGTCATGATGTTCCTGATTTCGTTCGGCAATCAATAAAGAACGCGCTGATTCTCTTGCTAAGTTCAGATTTTTATAAGGGGTAATCAGGTTAACGTGAATATAGAGTTCCCGGAATACACGGAGTACACGCCGGCTCACAGATTCTGCTGTATTTGAAAAAGCCTCATCCAGAAATACAGTGCAATAAACGGGTCTGTCATAACCATTTGGGGTTAATACATATGCTAAACTAGCAGCCACAATCGTGGCAGCAAAAGATTCTTTTTCTCCTCCCGATTTACCACTGGATGACTCCAGCACGTCACGAACCTCACCGGTAGTAGCATCAATCTCTTCAGCATAAAATGCCATCTGATAACGAGGATCAAGCAATCTCAGGCTTTCCAATGTCGTGGATGTCCCGGAAGCGCTGGCTTTATCAAGAATGAAAACCACGTCAGACAGTTCACGGAACCGTCCTTCATGATCATCGCTCGTCACTTTACTCAATACTTTCAGTAAAAGCCGATCGAATTCCTGGACATGTGGGTATTTTTCCCTTTTGCTTCCCAACCTCAAATGAGTACCTGAACGAAACTCTGTACGATTAAGCACCTGATTAATAATGTCTATTCTCTCAAGAATATCTTCACGCTCAGATTCAAGTTTTGTTTTGATAGTGGCCATTGACTGGGTGGCATGTTTATTTAATCGTTCAATAAATTGATCCACAAGATTCGGCAAGCCTTCGCTTTCCAACTGTTGCAGATGATTAAGGTAGTCAGGCAAGCTGCTAATATCGGTTTGCCAATCCACCGCATAAATCTGCCACTTTTCATGGGATCTAAACGAAGCCATTATGCTGACAGAGGATTTTTCCGCCCGGTTTTTATTGTTGCGGCTATTTTCCAGTTGGCGTTCCAGTTTTTCTTCAATCTGAGAGACCAATTCTGATTCCCGATCCAATACATCCGCATGCAGCTTACCCACCCGTGTGATTAACCACTGCCGCGTGATATCGGATATCCCTCTCGATGTTTTAGCCTGTGCTTTTCTCCATTCCCCTTTGGCTGCATTTAATGTCGAGTTAACCGCCCCCGATTGTTCGTTAAGCCCTTTTAATCTTGACTGGATCTGGAATAATTGTTTTTTTGCTGATTCCCAGCGTTCCATTGCTTTTTCAAGTGAATCGCTGGATTGCTCCAGTACTTCAAGATCTTTTTCCAGAGCTAAAAGCTTGTCATGCCAGTACGGTGCATTGATATCATCCCATCGATAATTCTGCACTTTTTCCAGCAATATTTTGATATTAACAATGGAATTCAACGCCTCCCGCGCTTCTTTGACCTGCTTTTCAATCGCAGACAACTGCTGTATGAAATTATTTTTGTCATGATTAAGAATGGATAAACGTGATTTATTTGAGAAACCTAAATACCAGCGTCTTCTGTCATCAATCCGGTACTGATCTTTTTTCTCAAAACGCCCTTTATCCATGTGCACTAACCCTTGCTGTGTCATTGAATACGGTGTTTTGTCTAGCTCTTCCGTATCATCGACACATTGCAGATCAAAGCGCAAGAGATGATGTTTGAGCCATTCCCGATAAGGATGTTCCCGCCACGCTAATTTTCTCAAATAACCATTTGGTTTAAATTCGACAGCGTTACCCTGAATATCAGTGACAACCTGGACTCTCACGTGCAAACCAGTATGACGGGCATTCAGCCAGTGCGTCACCATTGAGTAGCAGTGATGTGGGATAGCAAGTGTTGTGCGCAGTCCTCCCAAAGCTCTTTCGATTGCTCCCTGCCACGCTTTTTCATGCTCCTGAACATCAATTAATTCCCCAATAAAGATGCAGTCATCTTTGTTTAATTCAAGGGAATTAACCAACTCATCCCGAAGCTGCTGATATTTCACATCAATATTAGAGTTAGGTCTTGACTCTATTTCACTGATTTCCTGAGAAATATATTTTATTTTTCCCTGTAACTGGCTGAACTCCCCACTGATGGTACCGAATTGTTGCTCATATTTTTCCTGCTCTGCCTGAATATTGGTAAACCTGCTTGCAACAGTAGATTGGTTCTGAACAAATACGGTATGTTCCAGCGTGGAAGGAAGGTCAAGCGCTTTAACATTGTCCTGATATTGTGAGGATCCCCGAATAATCCTTTTTAATTGATCTTGAGTATGCTGAATTTCTTTGCGAAGTGACTCTATTTTAGTGCCACCAAGCTGGAGATATTCTTCGTGTCTTCGCTCAACCAACTCATGAGTATCCCTCTCTTGTATCTCAGCCTGTTCTATTTGTTGGCGGATATCTCGCAGCTGTGCTTCAATATCAATAATTTTTTCGTTCCACAATTGCGCAAAAATTTCACCCAAATAGGCAGATAATCCATTTTTCTCTGCTGTCAGCTTTTCCAGATCTTTCGTTGATTTTTCCAGACCAGCATTCAGCTCGGGTAATTTAGCTAAATGATCCCTTTGTGCTCTGGTATCCACAAGTTGGCTATGTATAGCAACGAGATCGGAAAATTCTTCCACTATTTTTCTGGCATCATCCTTAACGGTGCTGGGTTCAAGCACTAATTCACGAATCAACTCGGTCAGATCATCAATCTTTTTCAAACCCAATGCCCGTGAAAGCAATGCCGGCGCGTTTTTATTATCCATACACAAGAGTTTTCGGTATAACTCCTGATATTCAGAGAATCGGTCATCACAGCATGTTATGGCAGGATCAGTACGGAGCCACTGTTTGAGTGCCCGCACATTACCTTCACCAAATGCATCAAGAACTTCTTTCAGCGTCAGGTTTCTTTTGGCAATGGCATAAACCCGTGTTACATCTGACAGAGCATTGGTTGGTTTACTGTTCCAGAAAAGTGCTGCCAGTGTGATTTCTGTACCGTCATCACCCCGATATAACGCTCTGAGGCCGGTCACTACGGCAGATTCGCGTTTACTTCTGACTTTCGTGCCGGCACCATCATGGGCAGAACCAAAACTCCCCCGCATATAGGAAATTAAGGTTCGGTCAGTACGATCCCCCTGTGCTGCTGCAACGTTGAACGTCGCTCTGCCTGCGGGAAGCAGCAAAGCCATTAACCCATCTATAAACGTTGATTTTCCTGAACCATTGTCCCCTGTAACTAATGTTCCTGCCTCATCAATCCGCGCGGTGTGTAGTCCATTGAATGAACCCCAGTTATATACGGAGAGTTCAGCCAATCTGATCTGGTTCGTATGTACTAATGAGTTAGTCAATATAGTCATCTCCTGTTTCTCCATCATTATTTATGCCGCCGCCGGGAGCTATACCTTTTTCATTTGCCATGTTGAGATAATCTCCGAGCATTTTTTCGAGAAACTCAGCATTAACGACATAACGAATAATTGGTGTGATTTCAAAACGATCATCACTTCCTCGTACCGAACTCAATATTTTTTTAGTCACCATTTTAGTCAAGGCGCCATTGAGTTTTTTACGATCAGATTTGTGCTGTTGGTTAATGGCAGAAATGGCGTCAGATTGGATTCAATCCGTTCTATATCAATGATAATTTTTTGTTCACCGGAAGATTCCCGCTCTTGATAATGCTTGCGAAGTACCAACAGCAGTAACGTGTCATATAGAGAAAGCGTTCTCCGGCTAATGATAGATAGAGCCTCTTCATCATCATCCATTCCCAAAGATTCTTTATCTTTTTCATCATTAATATTTGCGATAAACGCAACTCCGGATCTCTCATCCAGAACTAATTTCAGATAAATTTCTGATAAATATTTACGAATATCATTTTGATAGCGACAAAGAGAGGCAAAAAGTTTTATCTTCTGCGAAGACAATACGACACCATGACGCAATAAAGTGACTAATACCTGACGAGCTTCAACAGACATGCTTTTATTATCTGTCGTATCATTCAATACATCAGAATGGAGGTTCTCTTCTTTCAATACAGGGGCATCAGAAAGTGCTTCTTCAAATGAAAAGTTTGTATTTAACTCTGTGTCAGGAGTATTGGAGGAACGCTCTGACTGTGTATGATTTCTTATTAACTGATCAAAAAAACTGGTTTCTTTCTTAGATTCGCTCATATTTCATACCCATTTTCTAGCCAGATAACTTAAAGGGTTAACTCATCCAAATTGTCGGGAAATAGATCGGCACTCAAAAGGAAAGTCGGAATGGATGCCCGCAAATTAACGCCCTGTTTATCCTTGATCTCTACTGATTCATTTTCTTCCAATGACACCATGCCAATCGATTTTGCCACTCTCAGATAGGCAACTAATTCTTCCAGTCCTGCACTAATAGGGTTATGAATCACAATAGAAGCTATCGTCATTGGCCCATATTTTTTTAATGTGGTCAGGATCTTTTCAGCAATTAACCTGACTTGAACTGTATCAAGACATTCCAACATCTGAGTACTTGGCGTCCTGGAGTTTAGGTTCTCCTCAACACCGGAAGTATTGAGTTTTTCATCAGGTAATTTGAGTAGCATGTTGTCAGGAGAGTTTATTGTTGCTGTACCTGTAGGCAGTGATAGGGTGGTTTCTGTTTGTAAATGACATCCTGCATTTTTCAGTTCAATAGCCAGTTTTTCCAATCGATTAAGTAACCTCTCTACTGCCTGATTTTCCTGAGCATAACCACTTTCTATATAAGCACGTAAGCTTTCTTCTATTCGGCGTCTGATCTGAAAAACTCTTTCACTCTCTCGACTCAGTTCTCTCATTAATCGATTGAGAAACTGTTGCTGTTGAGGAGTTAAATGCTTTGCAACCGAGCGGCTTAAAATACTACGAAGTTGCTCCCGTAATTCCGTTGTTCTGTGCTGATCACACAGCAAATGGAAAAAGCTTTCAAATGCGCTGCCTGCATCAGTTTGGGATAATAAATTTTCTTTCTCCAACACGGAAAGCAGAATATTTCCTTTTGTGGAGTCTCCTTCAATAATTTGAATTCGAATGTTTTGATCTAATCGACGGATCTCATCTTCGACACGACGAAAATCCCCCGTTAAGACAGAAGCCAGATGATATATTTCACGAATTCTTTCTCGCTGCTCTGCGTCACTCAATTCAGTAATAACACCTACTTTCAGCGAATCTATCTCTCTCTGGATTTCTGCATTTTTGGATTCTAAAAGTGTGATTCGTTCATTAATATTTGGGCTAATAGCTACAGCAAAATCCCTGACCGCATCCTGAACAATTCTCAGATGAGATGCTGTCGTTCCCGAATTACGTTCATCAAGTCCCTGAACAAAACGAAGAGCGATTTCACTGGCATCCGTTTTGGTCAGAACATCATTCATTTCACGCAGCCAGTCTTCTTTAATCCATTTATTAAGATAAGTGCCTGCTGACGTTTCTGTTTTCCAAATATCCAATTCCCGGCAACGTGTTAATTCTTCATCAAGTAACAGGCGGGCCTGACTGAAGGGAACTTCACTGTTTTCAGAAAACAGGTTACTTAAAAAAGCTAAAATGTAAGGCGCATTATCAGCTCTTAACAATTTCCAGGCGGCACTTTCCTGAAAAAGACGACTGTATTTTGCTTGTAACCCTTGAAAATTCAATGTCTATCCTTTTATACAGTGAGATACGTTCATAACCAATCGTTAGAACACAGATCGTAAGGTTAACAAGGATATTGTTTCTAAAATATACACCTGTTTTTACCACAAAATTGGACAACCCAGAACTTAATTCACTGTTGAAGAGTAAATTCTGAATTTGATCACTTCCATTGTGGGTCACGTATTCAATCCGTTGATGATTGTGTATAATCACCATTTTTTCGGAGAGATTAAATGGCGGCAATTGAAGTAAAATGTCGGTTTTGTCAACAAATTGAATTCGTCAAAAAACACGGTAAAGGCGATGCGGGACATCAACGCTATCGCTGTTTTTCCTGCAAACGAACCTTTCAACTTGAATACGCCTATCGAGCGTGCCAAGCGGGTATAAAAGAACAAGTCGTTGCCCTTGCTATGAACAATTCAGGCATTCGTGATACTGCCCGCACATTACATATCAGTATTAATTCCGTCGTCCGGGTTTTAAAAAACTCAAACCGCGACGCGTAACAACACTTCCGTTGGATAATGTCGAAGTCCAGCTTATCTGCGAAGTTGACGAAAGATTGAATACGCGACCGTTCCTGAACTTGCTTAATGAGAATAATCTCCGGCACGGCAGAACCGGAGTTTTTCTCCGGCCTCCTGTGGAAAATTACTGTAACGGTAGTGTAGAGCACATGATAGTGACTTCTCGGTTAATGCAAACCTGCCACTCAGAACGAAACTATCTCTGTCGGGTTAAGTGTGCTTATCACTCCCAGAGCGCCTTTAATTAATGGAATAGCTACCGGAGAGAGATAGGAACCCAGCGGAATACTCATGTGATCGATGCGGGTAAGCATGGTAAAGTCGTGGTTGCGTCCGGTGAGATCGTCGCTGATGGCTTTGCCAATGCGCACTGTCTGCGCTACGCCATGACCGCTCCAGCCATGCACCATATATACAGGGACGCTGTCACCACTTTTACGGGCATCGGTGGCACCATTCAGGGTCAGATCGCTAATCCCGCCCCAAGAGTATTCCAGTTCGGGTTTTTCCAGATGCGGGAACACAGTTCTGATACGATCAAGCAAATAATTATTCACATCACGTGGTGACCAGGAGTTACCGGTGCCCTGTCCACCAAACAGCAGGCGGTTGTCGCGCACCGCGCGATAATAGTCTATCTGTAACTGTGTATCGTAGACCGGCAAATCCGACGGGATTAGCTCTTTGATATCCACCGGTAACGGCGGAGTTACCGCCACATAGGTGAAAAAAGGAACTGTAGTGGAAGGGCCGGAGATAAACTCACCAGTGGAGCCATGCACTCCCAGTACTACGGCTTTACTCGCCCTGATAACTCCCCGTTCAGTTTCTATGACTGTGCCGCCGGTATCTTGCCTGATGCCCTTCACTTTCGTGCCGTCATAAACTCGTCCATCCAGTTTGGCAAAGCCATAGACCAGGCCTCGCAGCAGTGCCAGAGGCTGAACCTGTCCACCGATGCTGTCGATATTGGCACCATGATAGATACCCGAACGCACATACTCTTCCTGCAATTCGTGTGGCCCAATCACCTTCACCGCCGTATCTCCCAGCTGACGCCGGGCATCGGCATTAGCTACCAATGGCCCCATATGGCCTGGGTGTATCGCTGCGGTAATATGACCATATTTGCGATCACATTCAAAACCGTAACGCTCGCGGAGTTCATCCACAAGATTCATCGCTTCAACCGATGCAAAACGCCATAAGCGTTTGGCCTCATCGGGTGAAAATCTTTCCAGCATGGTTTCCGCCGACCAGCGGGCAATTCCGGGGGTTATCTGTCCCCCATTACGGCCAGAAGCTCCCGAACCAATGTTATCCTTTTCAACTAAAATCACATCCACGCCCGCTTCAGCAAGATGCAGCGCAGTGGAAGCGCCCAGCAACCCGCCGCCAATGACCACAACCTCACAACTCTGGTCTCTGGAAAAACTGCCAAAAGCCGGACAATCAGCCAGAGAGGCCTCATAGTAGTTGGCTGGCATGGTTTTAGCATCCATGCTTCTATGCCAACTCCAGATGCGCGGATCTAGCCCTAACCGACTGGTTCTGTGCTGTGCATCCTGCAACAGCATCGGCCGGAGTTGGTCAATATTGACGACCGGAGCATCAACCGCAGTTAAGGTCCGGGCGAGCAGAGATGTAGTAGGAAATATAGATGAAAGTACTCCCGCCCCTGCCAGAGTCGCGGCAGTAGAGATAAAATCTCTTCTGTTCATTGCCATTTCAGCACTCCTTTATGACCGGAAATTACCCGTTAGTCTGGCCCGGCGTATTTCCCTGTGAGTGAACCCGGTTTTCTGAACTGTATTTATTGCTGCCCGCCTGCCCTTTCAGAGTGGCGAGAATCAGTAAGATAACAGTGCCGACAAACGGGATAAGATGTAACAGTAGCCACCGGGCGCTACAGTTGATATCGTGCAGGCGGCGGGCATTTACCGCCAGCGCGGGCAAAAATGTGAGCAGCAGATAGATAGCACTGAACCACCCCATATAAATTTCGGGATTGGCAACAGCAAACAGCCTTTCAAGAAAAGAAATGATAAGAACAGCCAGGATCTGAAACAGAACAAAATACCAGAACTCCTTACGCTGGGCCCGCCCTCTGAAGCAGGTATAATTTTTTAATACATTTAAATACCAGTGCATTGTTATCCTCCTTGTGAACCAGCGGTTTACCCCTGCCGCCACACGCATTTTGGGTGAATCCTTCCTTAGTTGCCTCCGGTTACGCGGCAGAATAGTCATTCCCTATTTACGATTCAAATCGAGCAGCACAGATTCCAGGATGTTGAGTGCCTCGTCAAAAACATCATTTTGTATGGTCAACGGTGGAAGAAAGCGGATCACGTTGCCGTGTACACCGCACGTCAACAGAATCAGTCCACGCTCTAACGATTTCTGACGTACCGCGTTGGTAAAACCGGCATCGGGTTTCTGACTGTCTGCACGCTTAAACTCCACCGCAATCATCAGCCCAAGCCCACGCACGTCGGCGATCTGCGGGACACTCGGCCGTAGTTCATGCAGACATTGTTTTAACCGCTCTCCCAGCTGTGTCGCACGCGCAGCCAGCTTCTCTTCTTCGATCACATCCAGCACCGCATGGCTAGCCGCAATCGCCACCGGATTACCTCCATAAGTTCCCCCCAAGCCACCCGGCACCACAGCGTCCATCAGCTCTGCTCGCCCCGTTACAGCCGCCAGCGGTAATCCCCCCGCCAGACCTTTTGCCATCGTGGTCAGATCGGCCGCAACTTCATGATGTTCCATGGCAAACAGTTTGCCCGTACGCGCGAAACCGGTCTGGATCTCATCGGCAATCAGAACAATACCGTAGCGATCGGCAATTTCTCGCAGGGATTTGAGCAGTTCAGGAGGCGCAGGATAGAAACCGCCTTCTCCCTGTACGGGTTCGATGATGATGGCAGCAACGCGCGTGGGCTCGATATCGGTTTTGAAGAGATCCTCCAGCGCGTTCAGCGTTTGCTCTACGCTGATATCGTGCAATCCTACCGGAAATGGGACACGGTAAACGTCGCTAACCAGCGGGCCGAATCCCATTTTGTATGGAGCAACTTTGCCGGTTAATGACATACCGAGGAAGGTACGGCCGTGAAAAGCACCGCTGAAAGCCACCACACCGCTGCGTCCGGTAGCGGCACGTGCGATCTTCACAGCATTTTCTACTGCCTCAGCCCCGGTGGTAACAAAGACTGTCTTTTTCACAAAATTACCCGGCACCAGACTGTTCAGCCGTTCGGCTAACGCTACATAATTTTCATAAGGCACGACCTGATGACAGGTATGGGTAAACTGTTCCAGCTGCTCTCTGGCTGCGGCAATGACGCGCGGGTGACGGTGACCGGTATTCACCACGGCGATACCGGCGGCAAAATCAATATAGCGTTGCCCCTGAACATCCCAGATTTCAGCATTTTCCGCACGCTCAACATAGACTTGTGTGGTCACGCCAACGCCTTTTGCGATAGCCGCACTGCGCCTTTTAGCTAACATAGATTCAGTCATAAAGTAGAAACTCCTCAGCAATCTGAATAAATGGGCTTCAGCAGACAAACGCCCTGTGTGATTCAGTGTGTGATGACGGTAGGATCACCAGACGCAGTGACGATACTTCCCCATCGGCCGACTGGTTAACATCCTGGCTCTTCAATAGAGAACCTGAACGTACTCCCGGCACTGTTGAAGTTACGACACGCGCATCGTCATTAATTATTAATGCGGGCTTACCGATAGCGCCCAGAGCCGGCAGAAGTAACCGATCCAGCGTCGAAACCAGCATATCCACCGCCGCAACACCGACAAACTCCTCATTGATAAGCACCGGATGGGCTATTGTAATTGTGTAAGCACCGTTGCAGACATAATCCACATAAGGGCCGTCAATGATAGGAAGGTGACGACTGGCCGGCTGCCGGAACCACTCAAACAACCGGAAATCCAGACGCCTGCGCTGCTCCTGATTGTGTTCCAGTTGCGCATACTGAATGGTATTCCCTTCCTGACGCCACCACTCCAGCGTCCAGTAACCGCCTTCCTCCCCAACCGTCTTCGTTACCGCATAGCTGGCAAATCCTGCCCCGTTACACCAAGCGTTGTTACGCAGTACATCGTGGATATGTTCTTGTAATGCGCCGCGCTGCTCCCGCGCCAGACGAACACCCTCCGAATGATATAACGGCTGTTCCAATAAAATACGCGCGGCCTTATCTGCCAGAGCTGCGGTGGCCTGCTGCGCCGCGACTAAGATATCGTCCAGAATGCTTCTGGCCCGTTCTACGTGTATGTCGTTGTACATATGCCTTCCCCTTTCTTGGGATGAATGCAGCCGCATTACTCGCGATCAGATCCCCGTAAGAATGGCGCGTCAGTATCCATACGCAATTTGCATTCAAGCAGGTGGTCAGTAATTCGGGTAATCATCTTCTGCGCAAGCTGATAACAGGCGAGCTCATCACTCTTATACAGAGAGGCCAGAAGTGAATGCCAGGCGGCGGAAACCTCGCGGTGAACGGCAGCCTCTCGGTACAGAAACACCATCAAAGGCGCCCATTCGACCTGAATCTCCAGCTCCTGATTGGCAAGCCTGGCCGACTGTGCCTGAGATGCCAAAGTTAACAGACAGCGCATATCTGCCTGTATACGAGCATCCGGTTGCGTCGCAGCCGCAAAGCTGTCGATCAGTTGCCCAAGCTTTTTCAGTTCACCCGGCGTTGAACGTTGGGCCGCAAGCCTCGCGCTGTGACCGATCACTGCACAGTGAAATTCGCTGAAATCTGCCAGTTCGCCTGAAGCCATCAGCTGCAACGGATGATATTTCCGCATTGTCTCAACGGGAACCTGACACACAAAACTACCGCCATAACGTCCGCGCCGAGTATCGATCAACTGTCTGGCGCGCAGCGTGTTCAGGGCGTCGCGAACCGTTACCGGTGACACACCCAACAGTCGCGATAGCTCGTTCTCGTTAGGCAGCTGCTCATCGGTCTGTAATATCCCGGAGATGATCGCATTACTTAAACGTTCCACAACCTGTTCGGTCCGGGTAGCCTGATCGAGTGGTGCGTAGACGATGGAATATGTTGTCATTCTCTAATTCCTGATTGAAATGACATGAGATTTCAGCCTGTCTTCAAACTACGCTAAAAAATACCGTGGCGATGCAGCGCTTGCGCATCCTCTGGTACTGGAGAGATAGCATCCCAAAGCTCAGCCACTTTGCCGTTTTCGACACGCCATAGCTCAAAGTAGCTGTGACGTGCTCCGGCAATACTCCCCTCTGAGTGGGTCAGAACAAACTGCCCGTCGGCTACTGTACGGTGGATTTTTGCATAATGCAGGCCCTGCCCTTCATCCCTGAGTTGCTTAAGAAACGCAATGACCGCAGCTGTACCATCGGGAATATCGGGGCTGTGCTGGCGAAACGCCTCACCATTGGTGTAGTTTTCAAACTCATCATAGTGCCCTTCGACTAGGGTACGCGTGAAAAAGTTAACCACCAGTTCGCGGTTCTTCTCTCTGTCATGGCTATGGCCCGTTTCAGTCGGGCCGTCTAACTGAGTTCGGCCACTGGCATTGGGCGCACACTGCGGCACTAGGCCATCCCAGTGCTCCACGATTAAACCATCGGCAACCCGGTATAAATCGAAACCGACCAACGGCTGATCGTCTAACCCCGTAAAACGGCCGTGGATAGCAACCAGATCTCCGTCCTGTAGTACGCGATACGTTTCATGGTGCAGCTCAGGATGTGCCTGAACCAGTTCACGCAGACCGGCAAGGCCATCTTTGACCAACGGGGAATGCTCAATGAAATTCGGCGCAAAATAACGCTCAATCGCCCCCATATCACAGTCAGTAAACAGCTCGTGGTGCGCGCGCGACACCATGTCGCGCGAAGATCTATTTTGATTCATTATGGGTGTCCTGTATTAGTCGTTGGAACTCATCACGTGTTTGATACGCGTATATTCATCGAAACCATAAGCCGACAAATCTTTACCGTACCCAGAGTTCTTGAAGCCGCCATGCGGTGCCTCAGCCGTAAGAGGAATATGGGTGTTAATCCAGACAGTTCCAAAATCAAGCTCACGAGACAGGCGCAATGTGCGGCCATGGTCGCGGGTCCAGACACTGGAAGCCAACCCGTATTTCACATCGTTAGCTTTCTCGATAGCATCCTGCTCTGTCAGGAACTTCTGCACTGTGATAACAGGGCCAAAAATCTCGGTCTGAATCATTTCATCGTTCTGCTCCAGACCGGTAATCACCGTAGGTTCAAAGTAATATCCTGAACGATCGGCCTGACGACCTCCGGCTTCAATACGGGCATGAGCGGGCAGACGCTCAATGAATCCTTTGACCTGCTCCAGTTGGCGAATATTATTCAGCGGCCCATACAGCGCCTCTTTATCTTCCGGATCGCCAAAACGGGTGGCTTTAGCTGCCGCCACCAGTTTAGTGACGAGGATATCGTGAACAGATTCATGCACCAGCACACGTGAAGCCGCCGTGCAATCCTGACCGGCGTTGAAGTACCCTGCGGTAACAATGGTCTCTACCGCTTTGTCTATATCCGCATCGGCAAAAATAACGACTGGCGCTTTGCCACCCAGCTCCAGATGCGCTCTGGTGAGATTAGCCGCTGCCGAAGAAGCAACCTGCAAACCTGCGCGTACGGAACCGGTGATGGAAACCATAGCCGGCGTTCTATGTGAAACTACCAGAGCACCCGCACTGGCATTACCCAAAACCACATTGAAGGTGCCGGCAGGGAAGAACGGAGCGGACAATTCAGCCAGCAACAGAGTACTCTCCGGCGTAGTATCGCTCGGCTTAAGCACCACGGCGTTACCTGCTGCCAGAGCAGGTGCTATCTTCCACACCGCCATCATCAACGGATAGTTCCACGGGGTAACCTGCCCTACTACGCCCAGTGGCTCACGCCGGATACTGGTAGTCATACCAGAAAGATATTCAGCCGTAGCTTTGCCTTCCAAAAAGCGCGCTGCACCAGCGAAGAAGCGGATATGATCCACCGATGTTGCAATCTCTTCAGAGGCAATCAGGTGCTTGAGCTGGCCTGTATTGCGGCTTTGCGACTCAATCAGACGTTCAGCATTTTTTTCCACCGTATCAGCCAGCGCTAGCAACGCCTGCTGACGTGCCGAGGGTGTGCTGCGTCCCCAAATTTTAAACGCCTCTTTGGCCGATGCATAAGCATCATCAACATCCGCCGCGGTCGCGTTAGGAGAACGCGCATAAGATTCACCAGTGACCGGACTTACCAGATCAAAATATTCGGAACCTTTAGATTCAATATACTGACCATTAATGAAATGCCTGAGCGTTGGTACTGACATCACTACCTCCGGATAGATTAAATGTATAAGATATAACCTATGATTTAATATATTTAATGGTTGCATTTTAGTCAAATTTGTAGCAAAAATGTAAAAATAAGAGGCAATTTAGATACATGCATGTAACTTTCAGAGTTCCTGTCAGGAAAAAATATTCAAATCTGTGAAGAGGATCGAGGATTTCATATTTACGGAGCGGAAGTTACAGATCGGATTAGCAGATTACTTTCATTCTTGCAAATATGACAAAATGGTTTCATCGTCAGGGTTTCAACTACAAGAAATCCATGAGTGCGATGCCAATAAACAGCAACAATTTATTGATGTCTACCGACACTACGCAGGTTTATTAACGGCTATATCAATCAGCGATAAATAGGTAATAAATTAAACTGGGCCAATAATTGGCAAATAATACCGAATATACCAAATGCAATGACTGTATAAATTAACCCCTTACCACCCCATACCTTAAAACCAGATTCAGAAAACTTTTTTCGGGCTTTTAATACCATCACTGCCGGACAAATAATCGCCCAAATGCAAGCTGCCATACCAGCATACGCAATAGCAATTAAAAATCCGTTTGGAAAAAACATACATAACAACAGAGGAGGAGTAAAACAAATCAGTGCTGATTTAAATCTTCCGCCAGAATTATCCTTAAAATTAAGCGTGGCCAATATATAATCGAATAATCCAATTGCAACGCCTAAGAATGAGCAAAAGACCGCACTGATTGAGAACCATAATAAAAATGTTTCGATATAATCACTATTTAACACAGTATAAAGGGAATCAATAAACGCATCTAAGTTACCTCCTTTGTTAATAATGGTAATAAATTGTTCCCTTGGTAAATTTCCCATAGTGCCGATCATCCAAAGTAGATAAATGATCAACGCCAGAACACATCCGATAACACAACTTTTTATCACTTTTTTTTCATTTTGATTGTAAATTTTATACAAACTACACACATTCCCATGATAACCAAATGAAGTAATCGCATATGGAATAACTATAAAAACAAAAGGATACAATGCTAACTGGTTACTTCCTTCTACCGAAAAATTAAAAAGTAATGCGCTTTTTGCTTGTATAAACAAGCCCGAAAAAGCCAATACAAAAAGCACTATTTTAATAAAAAGAAATAGTGACGTAAGCCGGCTTGCACATGTTCCACTCCACCATATAGCTGCACCGAGAACAATGGAAAACATAATAAATATCGTTCTCAGGTTGATATTGCACCCATAGAGATGTGAAGCGCCATAAATAACAGAGCCAGCAGCAGAAATATAGGCATACATTAATATATACAAAACAAAAATTAATGATATATTAGCAGTATAACATGCCCATTTTGGTAACAATTCTTTTGAAATATAAAAGTAATTTGTTCCTGCTCCATATTTTGATGTGCATTCAAGAATATATATCCCGGAATGAAACATAATAAAACAAACAATAAGTAAAACCAAAAGAGAGTTAATAAACCAAGCGCCTGACATTATGGTCGGTAAGCTAAACATTCCGGCCCCTATCATTGCACCACCCAGCACAAAACCTCCCACAATAATTGAGGGTTCTTTATTAATTAAATGGCTCATTGTTATTTCCTTAATAGAATAAGGATGAGGCTCTCGTACTTCACGAGAGCCATTATTAATGATGGTTATTTGATAGGTTTTAATCTGGCCGTAAAGTGTCTTAATACCGGAGTCTCATATTCAAATTCAAGCCCTTTAAGGGTTGAGAGTTTATCTTTCAGGCCAATTAGTGCATCTGCAATATAATCCATATGGTCATTGGTATACACCCGGCGAGCAATAGTCAATCGCATAAACTCCATAGCAGAAGGTTTCTGTTCTCCTGTTGCCGGATCGCGTCCCAGAAGAAAAGAGCCGATTTCTACCGCACGCACACCTGATTCCAGATAAAGTGCATTAATAACAGCCTGAGCAGGGAACTGATCGCCGGGAATATGAGGAACTAATTTTTTACAGTCAACAAAAACAGCATGTCCGCCAGTAGGGTACTGAATAGGAATGCCACCTTCCCGCAGACGATCTCCCAGATATTTCACCTGACCGATACGATAATGCAGATATTCTTCCTTCGTTCCTTCTTCTAATCCTTGAACCATTGCAGCCATATCACGCCCAGCGAGTCCACCGTAAGTGACAAATCCTTCCATAGGAACACAACGTTGTCTTGCTAAGGTAAAGGTATTTTCATCATTTTTAATACATACCAATCCACCGATGTTTAATAATGGATCTTTTTTCGCTGACATGGTTAACGCATCAGCATATTTGTACATCTCAAGAATAATTTCTTTGATTGTTGCGTTCTTATATTTAGGATCGCGTTCTTTAATAAAATAGCAGGGCAAGAGCGTGAATGTTCACTTCTTGCCCAACGCCTTAAACCCTGCAACTAATACCTTATCCAAATAGTTAATATCCATGCTCGCAAACCGTTGTTTTCGGCGAATA
>NZ_JBBMXH010000078.1:0-24430 GCF_037996725.1 Xenorhabdus entomophaga | reverse complement strand
ATAAGCATAACTCAGTCCTCTTTTTTGCCTTTTTGTTTCTGGAAAATCAAAACTCGCAAAATTTGGACTGAGTTTCTTTGACACTCCTACCATTTTGAAAAGTTATATATAGCTGTCATTTTTATAAACCTTAGGTGTAGAGACCTGCATTCCACGCCAAGCATAGTTTTGCACCTTGGTGCACATGAGTATTGAATATATCGAACCAGCTTTTTAACCAAAATAACATCACCTTCTTCAACTTTCATTCGGAGTAAATCCAAACCAGAAAGAAAATGACACCAGATGGATCGATGATACAAATTTTCATCGTCCAGTCTTAATTCACATCCCCTAAATAGATAGGAGAACCAGAGGGAAAACGCTTTTCTACAACCAAGGAGCGTAAAACCGCAGGAAATAATGGCAGGTTTATAACATTTTCCAGGCTAATCCATTGAGCACCTATTTGATCCCTATCCGCATTGATATCTAGGTTATGAATATCGGGACTCTTATCGGCAAGCGAGGCAAGAAACATCAATTCGATTTGATGGACGTCTTTATCAAATTCAGCGAATTCATGATTGTTTCCTATATATTCTCTAACAAATACCAGCCGTTCAGGTTCAATCTTGTATGCCGTTTCTTCAAGACACTCCCTAATCAATGTTTCAGTCAATGTTTCAGTCAATGTTTCTCCAAACATTTGTCCCCCGTCTGGAAGAGTATACCATTCATCTGAATCCGATTTATATCTGATGAGTAGAATCTGGTCTTTGTGAATAATAATAGCTTTTGCTGAAATACGAATAGTTGCGGTATTACTGTGATCCACGAATAATATTCCTATAAAAAGGGGCTTGTATTTTTCACGCATTGTACATCTATTCCTTTTACGCCATGAACTACATCTTCAGCAGCCCAGTCCCTTGAGCGTCCCTGAAGAAAATCAATCAGAGCACGTACTTTAGCAGAGATATGGCGGGTATTAGGATAAACTGCATACACACCCTGCGAAGGGAAATGATAATCGGGCAGCAAGTGCCGCAGTTCCCCGCTTGCCAGAGCGGGTCGGACGAGCCACTCCGGTAGCAGCGCAACACCACAGCCTTCCAGTATAAAACTCATCAGTGCAGAAGCACTGTCAGTTGAGAACCTGACGGGTCCAGTGATGGAAAAATCGATCTTCTGCTGCTCCGGACCTGTTACTTGCCAGCGTAGCGGGGATTGGAGACGAGTATGAATAACCCATTCCGCTTTACCCAATGTATTAAGCGAATCTATCGGGTTATTTTTAATCCATTTCGGCGCGGCCACCGGGATTATTGAAAAGTTGTCTATTAGCGCTGCGTGATAACTGGAATCTGCCAATTTACCAAGACGAATGGCAACGTCGAAGTGTTCTGAAATAAGATCAGCATGATAGGAAGACGAAACGTGGCGAATACTCAGCTCCGGATGTGCCTGCCCGAATGCCACTAAAGCGGGGATGATCATTATAGAGCCATATTCCGGTGTACTGGTTATTCGTAACTCACCACCAAATCCTCTATGACTGAATTGCACATCGTTCACAATATCTTCTGTTTCTTTCAGAAGATGAACACTACGCAGGTAAAAAGCCTCCCCCGCTTGCGTAAGTGCCAGACGCCGGGTAGTGCGCAGCAACAACGACACACCAAGCTCCGCCTCCAGTTGACGGATATTAAAACTGACTACTGCTTTCGTTTGTCTGAGCGTGGCTGCTGCTGATGTGAAACTCCCCGCCTCTACCACGGCTACAAACATTGCTACACGCTGTAAATTGAGCATAAATCCCCCGCTTACTGTCAAATATTTTTTGACAGTGTATCACTGTGGCAGCTCTTTATCCTTCCCATTACCGGAATTATATTAGTCATTTTTAACAGGGAAGAGAGTATGAATTATCGTCGTAAAGTTGCGGTCGTTTACCTTCTTGGCTTTTTCCTCGACTTAGTAAATATGTTTATCTCCAATGTCGCTTATCCCGCTATAGGTAAGGAAATGAATGCTTCAGTGGCAGAGTTAGCATGGATCAGTCATGGCTACATATGTGGACTCACGCTTATTATCCCCCTCAGTACGTGGTTGACACAGCGTGCAGGCGCCCGGCGGGTGTTTTTACTTTCGTTAGCCTTATTTGCATTGGGAACAGCAGCATCTGGATTTGCATATTCACTTGAAGAACTGGTTTTCTGTCGAGTTGTGCAGGGTGTTGGCGGTGGACTGTTGATACCAGTCGGTCAGGCATTGACGTGGCAGCTTTATGCAAAACATGAGCGAGCTAAACTTTCATCTGCAATTATGCTGGTAGCACTACTGGCTCCTGCACTATCCCCTGCTTTGGGTGGCGTATTAGTCCAAACGCTCAACTGGCGTTGGGTGTTCTTTGCCAGTCTGCCGCTAACCCTGCTGACACTGATACTGGCTTTCATATGGTTACAGGATGGGATCACGCCTGAAAAAAACAAAGCTCTCGATTTCTCTGGTCTTGTCATCGGATGTGCTGGCCTATTTCTCATTTTAATCGGAATGACAAAAATGAGTGAGGCAGGAAGCATTGCAGAAGGCACGATACTTTTCTTATCAGGTATCATTTTGCTGGCCTTTTTCATTATTCGCAGTAGTCGGCATTCTGCACCACTTTTCAGCTTTCACCTCCTTTCTGACCCATTGATGCGCTTCTCAATGCTGGTTTATCAGTGTGTGCCTGGCCTGTTTATGGGGGTAAGTCTGGTTGGCGTCATTTATCTACAAACATTCCTCGGTATGTCTGCCGCTGAGACAGGAGCATTAATGATCCCCTGGTCGCTGGCTTCGTTTCTGGCGATCACGGTTACAGGTAAAACATTTAACCGCTTAGGACCTCGGCCACTCATCATGACCGGTTGTCTGCTACAGGCGATCGGCATTTTGTTACTTTCAGTAGTAACCCACGACGGGCAGAACTACCTGCTGGTGACAGCTTTTGCACTGATGGGGATGGGGGGAAGCCTGTGTAGCAGCACCGCCCAGAGTAGTGCTTTCCTTGAGGTATCAGCCACAGCCATGTCTGAGGCAAGTGCATTGTGGAACATAAACCGTCAGCTCAGCTTCTGTTTTGGTGTAGCACTGTTGAGTCTGCTACTCAATCTGCTTATCAGCCATCTCGCACTGCAACAGGCTTATATGTGGACATTTTATACAGCAGCAGCAGGGACTCTTATTCCACTCCTGCTTAGCTTGAGCATCAATAACCAAAACGTAAAACTTAATCTTTTATCATCAGAAGAGAATAGCTAATGAACCATTATATTAATGAAGTGTTGGAGGCTCATAGTGCCATTGAGAACTGGCTTGGCAAAGGTGAAGGAGACGTGCAGACACTCCTTGACCGTTTCAGTCAGGATTATTCAATGATCACGCTAACAGGCACGATGCTTAATCATGAGTCTCTGAGACGTTTTTTTGTTGCTAAACGTGCAAGCCGTCCGGGATTACATATTGTCGTGGATTCGCTGTCTGTCTTGGAAGAGTGGGAGAATGGGGCTGTGATTTTATATCGTGAACAGCAGACCGAACCTGATAACGAGACCACAATTCGCTGGTCAACCGCTATCTTTAACCTTCATGCAGATACACCTGTCTGGCTTCATTTGCACGAAACATTACAGCCAAACAATCCAGATTAAATGGATAATTATGTGTATTAGTTGCAATTTGATCTGGCACTGAACGTTGAAAAACGCCAGCAACCCAGTGCAATCGACTTCTGACATTCTGTGCAGTCGCCTTCTGAAAATGGTTACACTTAGGTATCCAATAATCCCTCTGACAAGGTACAATTAAACACGATTGTTGTTTTAATTTATTGTTGTTTTATTTGATAGGAGCCACTTTCATGCCCATCACGGCAAATACCCTGTATCATGACAGCATCAACTTTTTTAAGAATCAACTGTTGAATATTGTCATACTTTCTGTTTTAGCCGCGTTGGTAACAACACTGCTTGAGCATTTCCTGATGCCAAATGGTGAACAGCTCAAGTTATTGATTGAGCTACAAAATGCCTTAAAGGAAGGCGGCAATGCAGGCATCAGAGATTTTGTGGCGCAATTAACGTCAGACGAAAAAACCATGTTCTTGCACACAGCGTTCGGGATCCTATTTTGCAACATATTCGGCAATACTTTAATCACTGCCAGTGTGTTGGTACTTATCCATGCCGTCTCTCACGGCCAACAAACTAATGCCATTCATGTCGGCACATTATCAATAAAACTACTGCCTAAGATGTTTTTACTGATGTTTATTTGTACCCTGCTGGTTCAAATTGGTTACGCCTTAATGTTCCTACCAGGAATACTATTTTCTATCACATTCGCACTTGCACCTATTTTCCTATTTGAAAAAGGGAAAAGTGTTTTTTCTGCTATGCAGGAAAGTTGGAAATCGGCATTCAGCAACATGCGGTTGCTGATCCCTGCTATGTTGCTATGGTTCGCCGTAAAGCTGGTACTGGAGCTTGTGTCAGTTAAAATACCCGGTATAGCCGTATCAATGCTGAATAATTTATTATCAGCCCTGTTGTTAGTTTATCTGTTCCGTTTGTATATGCTGGTTAAACCACAAAATACAACCACAAACGGCATGTAATAAACATTAATAGTTCACCTCTCATCTTATAGTGACAGTTTATGGTGCGAGGTGAACTTTCATTCAGTAACCTGCGATTATAGTTCTTATTTTTTATACCTCTTGTCTTTCCTCAACTTGCCGCTTACTTTGAATCAGGCGAATGGCAAAGTAGAGATCGGGCACCACAATCAAGTCTTCATCGCTGCGACTGAGTTTATTCTGTTCAATCCAGAAATTAAGTTCCGTTCTGCGCCCTGCCAATACCAATGTCACCCCCTTCTCTTTTAATTCTGTAATTAATTCATCCAATGCAGCAAATACACTGACATCATCGTGGGTAAAACTCACCGCAGCATCGACCACCAGCCATTCGGGATGTTTTAACTCGCTATCCACATGCTGCAATATCCGTTTTTTAAAGTAGCCAACATTAAAGTAAGTCAAGGGGGAATTGAAACGATACATCATGATGCCATCTACAGGCTTGATATCATTATCTTGATGGATGGAACGTACCATACCTTGTTCATTGACTCCCAACAATTGATCTGATGGCCGGAAAATAATTCGCAGGAATTGCAACAGCCCCAGTAATACAGCAAAACCTATGCCATCAATCACTCCAACCAGTAAAACCGCAACCAACGTGAAAATTGAGAGAGTAAACGCCTGACGATTACGTTTCCGATACGACCAGATGTTTTTTAAACTCAAGAGTGACCATGAGGAAAATATCAAAACAATCCCCAGCGATGATAATGGAATATGCCCCAGAAATTGGGTCATAAATAGCAGCACCAACAGAATGGCACTGGCGGCAATCACAGATACCATCTGTGTTTTGCCACCAATCGCATCATTAACTGCTGTACGGCTACTGGCCGCACTGACAGCAAAGCCTTGTGATAAGGAAGAAGCGATATTAGCGATACCCAATGCTCTGAGTTCTAAATCCGCATCAATCTGATAGCCATTTTTACTGGCAAAACTACGGGCTGTCATCATAAAACTGACAAAGCTGATCACGGCAAGGTTAATGGAGGGGACAACCAAATCACGCAATACGCCAAATTCAAATTCAGGCAGGGGTACAACAGGCAAACCACTCTCCATATTACCAACAATCTGGATACCATATTGGTCAAGCTGAAATTGCCAACTGATATAAGTCGACACTAACATTGCTATCAATGGCGCAGGCCAACTTGGCCGAACGAAGTTAATACAAATCAGTACCAGCAAAGTCATAGCGGACATTCCCACTGTCGGCCAATGCGATTCCAGCAGCTTATGAGGAAGTGCAATCAGCCGCTCGATCAATTCCGCTGGTAAGCCAGAAAGCCCGGACACTTTAGCAAGCTGATCGGCCATAATGGTAATCGCAACACCATTGATAAAGCCTTTCAAAATAGGACGGGATAAAAAGTCTGCGAATGTTCCCAACCGGAAATGGCTCGCCAAAAGACACCAGAACCCTGTCATTAATGTCATCACAATGGCGAGCTGCCAACGAATATGTTCATTTCCTAACGCAAGCGGTGTCACAGCAGCAGCAATAACAGCACAAGTTGCGGCATCTGGCCCAACAATCAACTGCCGGGAAGTTCCGAATAAAGCATAAACAAACATCGGTAAAATACAGGCATACAGGCCGATAATGGCACTAATCCCCATTAATTCAGCATAAGCAATAGCAACCGGCAGTGCAACCGCAGCTACTGAGAGGCCTGCTCGCACATCATAGCCAAAATATTCTTTACGATAATGACAGAGGCTTTCCAAGCCCGGCATCCAGCGATGCATTCTTTCCCACAGCATGACCTTTATGTCCTTTCGTGAAAATGTTAAGCATTATAATGCGGTGTTAAATGAAAACTCACAAGTTCATCACTGCCCCTCAGTTTTTCGTTCATTGTGATAAAATTACACCAACAGATGAACCAAGTTTTTTGGCTCGATAAATAAACCATTTCATTGATATCTGATACACTCTGGCACAAATTCAAGAACATGCCATCCTTGGCATCACGATAGGTTCAATTTATGAAACAACTTTTAGACTTTTTGCCATTAGTCGTTTTTTTCGTCGTCTACAAGATGTATGACATTTTCTATGCTTCGGGTGCGTTGATTGCTGCCACAGGGTTAGCGGTTGTCGTTACTTATTTGCTTTATCGCAAAGTTGAGAAATCTTCCTTAATTACATTTGTTATGGTTGCTGTTTTCGGCACATTGACACTCGCCTTCCACAGCGATTTATTCATTAAATGGAAAGTGACTGTCGTTTATGCCATTTTTGCCCTGATTCTGCTTATCAGCCAATGGTTCATGAAAAAGCCTTTGATTCAGAAAATGTTAGGTAAGGAGTTAGAATTACCCGATTTCGTCTGGAACAAACTAAACATGGCTTGGGCAAGCTTCTTCATAATTTGTGCATTAGCAAATATTTATGTTGCTTTCTGGCTATCTCAGGATATTTGGGTAAACTTTAAAGTGTTCGGGTTAACCGCTTTGACACTGGTTTTTACTGTATTGAGTGTGGTATATATCTACCGTCATCTGCCTCGCGAACAAAAATAATATAATGACCCTCATATGGATACCTGCCGGTGCACCGGCAGGTATGGTTATGTTCACCAAATAAAACAAGCTTTCTAAATGACACAACAACAATGCTTACCAAACGGAGAATTGGTTCTCCGTACACTGGCCATGCCCGCTGATACCAATGCTAATGGGGATATTTTCGGTGGCTGGCTGATGTCTCAAATGGATATTGGCGGCGCAATTCTGGCAAAAGAGATTGCTCTGGGACGCGTAGTAACTGTTAGCGTGAATGGCATCAGTTTTCTGAAACCGGTTGCGGTAGGTGACGTCGTATGCTGTTATGCCCGTTGTCTCAAAACGGGAAATTCATCTATTACTATTCATATTGAAGTTTGGGTGAAAAAAGTCGCTTCTGAGCCTGTTGGGCAACGTTACCGTGCAACAGAGGCGCTTTTCACGTATGTCGCCGTTGATGAAAATAATCGTTCTCGCCCTCTTCCTGAAGATAAAAGACACTTTAAATTGGAAGGTAGTGATTCAGAGTAACGATCTATAAAAAATAATTCGTGAATTAAAGGAGCGAATCTGTTGATTGCGCTCCTATTTTTTTGATAAAAAGCAATGAATTGAGGCCTGTCACATTCCGTTTCCATTTTTCTTCTTTTATAATCATCAAAATTACTTCAATAAATCAAACCCTTATAGAACACTTCATTCAGTTCATTTTTATATTTGATTCTTTCATTAATCCTGTTTATATACATTTCTTTTTCAATTAGGTTTATTAATCTGGGATGATTGCTATGAGAAAAGAAGAGAAGAGAAAAGAAGAAAAAAATAAAATCAATGAAATTGACTATGGATTTAGTAGAGCAGATTTGAAAATGAAAATCCAGAGGCTTACTTATTAAGCACAATAAGCTCAGCTATTATGAAGGAGCGTTTTTCGCTCCTTCTCCTTGAATAGAAAATATACCAACCTATCGTGTTTGTGAAATACCTGTTACTCTAAACTCGATAGTCGCTTCATACCCAACAGCAGGTATTTTTTCATAACGCCACTTTCTCATGGCATTCTTCACATAACGTTCAAAGACATTTTTAGGGTTTGCAGAAATAATTTCAATGTTCCTGATGCGCCCATTTTCATCAACATCAAATTTGACCTTCACCGTCCCTTCTGTACCCAACTGTTGCGCTCTGGGAGGGTATTCAGGGTTTGGTCTGCTCAAGGCTCTTGGCCCATTTCGTACATTAGTATTATTACTCACAGCAGAATCCGGCGATTTTTGATCATTCAGATTCTTCGCTATCTGGGTATTCTGATCAGAAACAGGTTTCAACGGCTGGTCTGAGGTTTTTTCTGTCTTTTTCTCTATTGGTTTAGGCTCTTTTTTGACGATCTTTTTCTCTTCTCGCTTTTTCACTTCCGGTTTTTTTTCCGGTTTAGGTTTAGGCAGAGCGATTTTCGCAATAGGTTCTGGCTCTGGTATCGGTGGTTCAGAGACAGATTCGGGTATGGCTGACTCAGAAACAGATGTCTCTTCAGCAGCCAATTGGATCATGGCAACAGCCATAGGAACGGGTTCTGATTGCTTTTCAGGTTTGAAACCCTGCAAAAGTGCCGCAGCAATAGAAATATGTAAACAAACGGAAAATAGTATCGGCCAATGTATCCAACGCATAAGAAAATTCTTGCTTAGCAGCATGATAGTCAGTTTCAGATAACCACTAGTTTAAATGCAAATGACTATCATATTCAATAACGAATCAAAAACATCTATACCATGCTGCATATCCTGCTAAAGCCATTCCAGATTTTGGATAAACAAAATCGACCTACGACGCTTGCCAGAATCTGTTTTACGCAAGCTATAAATACGAAGATTACGGCGCGATTGATCTTCCAGCCAGCGTCGGCGACGACGGATACTTTGGCGGATCATGCGCCAGCGCCCTACTTCATTTCTGCTATGTTTCATAAAATATCCTAAGTCAATTCTTCCATTGTAACGAATAATGTTATTCTTAATCCTCACTATCAAGGATGTCAATCAATTGCTCAACCAAGCCAGCACATTGCATTTCTACGAAGCTAAGGCAGGTGTGGTGTTAATAATATCTATAAAAAACTAAATTCATGGCGGATTTCCGCCAAATCTTCTTTTAAACCTGAAATCAACTTCCTGTTATGATAGTCTCATATCAGGCTCTGAGCTGATTTATTATACAAGCTATTTTACTGTAAATAGCTTATTAGGCGATTTATTCGAGTATAGCAATAGATAACGCTTAGAACCTTCACAAGATGTCATTATTGCAAGCAGTTTTGCAGCAAAGTGAATTCAATGAATGGCTCGAATGATTCTACAGTTACTATATGGTGGAGATGTTGTTATGAAGTTAGTTGTTTACAGTACAAAGCAGTATGACCGTAAACATTTTGAAATGCTCAACCAAAAACTTGGCCTTGATTATCATATCGAGTTTTTTGATTTTTCCCTGAGTCCACAAACTGCCAAAAACGCTATCGATGCAGATGCTGTCTGTATTTTTGTCAATGATGATGGTGGGCGTGAAGTCCTACAAGAATTGGCAGAGATGAACATCAAAATCCTGGCATTACGTTGTGCCGGGTTCAATAATGTCGATTTAGGCGCTGCTAAAGAATTAGGCATTCAAATCGTTCGAGTCCCCGCTTATTCTCCTGAATCAGTTGCTGAACACACCGTTGGGTTAATGTTATGCCTGAATCGGCGTATTCATCGTGCCTATCAACGTACTCGCGATGCCAACTTTTCTCTGGAAGGCTTGACTGGCTTCAACATGCACAAACGTACCGCAGGTGTTATCGGAACGGGAAAAATCGGGCTTGCGACGCTGAGAATTCTGAAAGGTTTTGGTATGCGTTTATTAGCACATGATCCATACCCAAATCCAGAAGCCTTGGATATGGGCGTAGAATATGTGGACTTAGATACTTTATACGCTGAGTCTGATGTCATTTCTCTACATTGCCCTATGACACCAGGAAATCATCACTTATTGGATGAAACTGCATTCAACAAAATGAAAGATGGCGTGATGATTATTAATACTAGCCGAGGCGCCTTAATTGATTCTATTGCGGCCATAAACGCCTTGAAGCAACAAAAAATTGGCGCATTGGGTATGGATGTTTACGAAAACGAACGCGATTTATTCTTTGAAGATAAATCAAACGACGTTATTCAAGATGATATTTTCCGCCGTTTATCTTCCTGCCATAATGTACTGTTCACTGGTCATCAAGCATTTTTAACAGAGGAAGCGTTAACCAGCATCAGTGAAACAACGTTACAAAATATCCAGCAATTAACTTCTGGAGAAAATTGTCCGAATATTGTTGGGTAATCTCAACAAACATCAGGAGATAAAATGAAAAAAGCGATTCCATTAGTGGTCGCCACCTTGTTACTCACAGCATGTCAATCTTCGGGAGTCAACGCCACGGGGAATGTCAGCGTCAGGGATCTAAAGAATCATCATTTTGCTTTAGTCAGTGTCAATAGTGAGGAAGTTTCAAATAAAGAAGACAGCAAACTTTCTATTGCGTTTGATGAAAAAATGGGTATTTCAGGCGCAATGTGCAACAGTTTTGGGGGAGTAAGTAAATTAAAGAACAACATATTGACAGTAAAAATTTTGAACAATAGCCGGATATACTGTATCAATGAAAGACTCAATCAATGGGATAATGTACTCATTGAAATGCTAACTAAAGGAGCAAAAGTTAGCTTAATAGACAAACAACTTACATTGGTTAATGGCAAAAATACGTTAGTTTATATTCTACGGGATATTGACCAATAACCTTATGTGAAATAGCACTCACTCAACCTGATACCACATTTTCCCTCGCCTTGAATATTTTACCTTACATTATATTTTGATTACCCGGTAGCTTACTGGGTAATCTGTTAATACTAATCCCAAAATTTTATTATTCTTTATCATATTAGTAATTGTAGAGTGACTATCTAATATCCGGCATCATAAAAACCTCGCCGAAGCGAGGCTACAGAGTTGATTTTAATTTCATGTTATTATGACAACATAACACCAATCGTTAATGTTATGGCAATCCAAACCCCTACAAACGTTATATAGCTCATCAATCTGTTATTCATTTTTACTCTCCCTCGTTATCAAACAAATATCTCTAGCTGTACGGTAGTGGCTTTGACTGTCTGATACAGAAACCGTACCAACAGTACTTCATATATATTAGTTAAGCAGCATAAGTACCATACTAATATTTATTACAATAGGTATGGAATTGGCAGGGTTGTTGTAAAATTGTAAAGATTGGTGTAAAAACAGAATAATACTTGAACGATGAGACTAATCAGATCAGGATATTCAAATCATAAGGGCTAATAATTTAGCCCACGATATAAAAAATTACTCACCTGAACCGGATTCAGTGTGTTGTTTTTCGGGATAGAGCGATGCACTCCAGTTACTGTAAGTACAGACAAATATCGAAGGGTCTTTATTTGAAAACGGCGTAGCCATAGATCTAATTTTTTCTGCTAATTCGATAGATTCCATTGAAGAACTACCAATATAAGTTCCACTAGGAAGACGATGCCATTTCCCGTTAGGAAAACGGATAGATTGGCTGAATTGATTCGCCGTCATCCTTTTATGTAATTTTTCATAACCGTCAGAACCTGTGCCATAAAGTTCCACGCGAATCAAATAACTTGCCATTTCTCTTTCCTTGTATTGACGATTGAACATACAAGTTATCAGTTTTCCTTTACTGTTAAAAGTCAGAAAAGCGAGAGAAAAATCTGATATTAATGGCAATTTCAGCACTTGCATTATATGCCTATGTGTCCCCAAAGTGCCCCAAATTGCCATTATTGATATAAAATCCCTTTTATATCAATAAGTAAACTAACTACTCAGGCTTATTAAGAATATGATCTTCCCATTCCACGACATCCACTTCACGCACAGCAATATGCCTGACAGAAACACGTTCCGCATGCATGGCTGATTTTGAACCACTAATCAATGGATGCCACGGTAGAAGTTTTTTCCCTTCACCAATTAAACGGTAAGCGCAAGTTTTCGGCAACCATTCAAAGGTGATCATATTTTCACGAGTCAATTTGATACAATCAGGTTCATACCTGAAACGATCTTCGTAATTCTTGCACTGGCAGGTTTTAATATTCAATTGATTACAGGCGACATTGGTGAAATAAATTTCATCAGTATCTTCGTCCATCAATTTATGCAGGCAGCACTGGCCGCAGCCATCACATAATGCTTCCCACTCCTGATCTGTCATTTGCTCCAGGGTTTTCACCTGCCAGAAAGGTTGAGACATAATTTCTGTCATTCCTTATGGTTAAATCACTCTGGTTGTCAGAACGTGCTCATTAAGAGAAACGTTCAGCACATCACCAGATTGCAGTGGCCCCACACCTTCCGGCGTTCCCGTCAGGATAATATCGCCCGGGCGTAGGGTAAAAAAGCGCGACATATAGCTAATCAATGGGATGATTGGCGTTCGCATGTCACTCGTATTGCCGTTTTGGCGCAATTCGCCATTTATTACCAAAGAAAGTTGAGCATTTTGTGGATCACCAAAGTCATTAACAGGAATAAAACCCGATATCGGGCATGATCTATCAAATGACTTACTCTTTTCCCACGGTTGCCCCGATTGTTTAAATTCACGTTGCAAATCACGCAATGTTAAATCCAATGCAACCGCAAAACCAGCAATTGCCTGACTGACCCGCTCCTCATTGGCATTTTTAAGTGTTGAACCAATCAAGACAGCCAGTTCAATTTCATGGTGTACAGAACCCAATTCCTGTGGGATGAAAACAGGCTGACAAAGATCACAAAGCGCCGTTTCAGGTTTGATGAATATTACTGGCTCTTCAGTGGATTGAGAGCCCATCTCTTTCATATGATTGACATAATTACTACCGACACAAACCACTTTATTAGCAGGACAATCCAGTAGTACACCTTGCCAATCCCGATGCTGATACATAACTTTCTTCCTTATCTAATTTTCAACCCACTTATACCCGTCGTCTTTCAAGGCCCGATTTTCAGTGAGTGAGGAAATGAGTTCGTTGCATAATACCGTCCGCCATCATACCAACACTAAGCGCAAAATAGTAAGAACGGTTCCAGTGCATAATAGTACGGAAATTTTGCGTTACCCAAAATGCCCGTCGTGCCGGATCATCAGGTATCACTATCCAGCCTTTGGTATTTTCCGGCAGTTCAGCAAAATGCGGAGATGAAATCCCCAACGCCTGCCATTGAGCAATGGTTTTTCCCTGTTCGGTTTTTATGCCTTCTAATGCAACATCAAAGCCAGCAGGCAATGAGATGGCATATCCCCACGGTAACCCTTGTTGCCATCCCTCTTTGTGCAGATAATTGGCAGTCGAAGCAAAAACATCCTCCTTATTATGCCAAATATCTATTTTTCCATCACCATCGCCATCAGCGCCATAGGTTAAATAAGAGGTTGGCATAAATTGGCTTTGCCCCATTGCGCCTGCCCAAGATCCTTTTAGAGTTTGATCTTCATCGATATATTGATTCTCGATTATTTCCAGCGCTGCCAATAACTGCTTGATAAAAAATACTTCCCGACGACCTTCAAAGGCCAGAGTGGATAATGCCGAAATGACATCTTCTTTACCCTGAATCTTGCCAAAACCGCTTTCTAATCCCCACAAAGCGACTATATAGGCTTTAGGTACACCGTATTTACGACTCATTTTTTCTAGCTGAGGAAGATTATCTTCATATTGCCTGGCGCCCTGCTCTATCTTCCAGGCCGGCAGCACCCGGTTCAGATAATCCTCCAAAGTAATTTTCTTTTCTGGCTGATTGCGGTCGGCCTTAATGACGCGCGAGATAAAATGGATATTGGCAAATGCCCGATCCAACGTTTTTTCGCTGATGCCCTGTTCCCGGGCCTGTTGTTTCAGTAAAACCACATAGGCGGGAAATTGTGATGGCTCACGGGAAACTAATGGAAAATCGTGCACCAATGTTTTGACTTCTGCTTTAGACCTCGCTGTCAATACAGATTGATCGTACACTTGTTTCCCACTGAATTGTGTTCCATAGGATGAGCTACATCCTGCCAGTAAAATTGCTGACAATAAGGTTATCCCGCTGATTAATTTCATAAATCTGCTCCTCGGTTCAGGATCAGGCAATTGCCAGCTATTTTTTTATTGTTTTATTTGATGCCAGATGTTCATTGATCAAGCTTTCTACCGGCGGTGGTACCTGCAAGTAAAATCCTTGCTCATTCAACGCGGTTTTTACTTTTTCAATATCAGCATTGGCTAATTTTTTTCTTTCAGATAATGAAATCATCATTGAATATTGAGGTTCACCAAATGTTTTTAACAACTCTTCAGGAACGCGCGAAAAATCACCTTTCCTTTCAATATAAAGATATGTTTGGTTACGTTTTGGGCTTCTGTAGATTACACAAATCATTGTCATAAACTCTTTTAAATTAACTCTGCGACTTGCTTGAATAATTCACTAACTATAACATGCTTATTATATTTCAGAATATCGTCTCCCAGAGGATGTACTAGGAAAATCTTTTAGTAAACTATCCCGGGAAACCTAACCTTGCTGAGTCAAAATATCGATGTCACAATCGCCAATAGAGCTAAAAGGCAGCAATTTTACGCTTTCGGTCGTTCATTTGTATGATGATCAGCCGGAAATCATCCAAAGAGCTATGCAGGAAAAAATGGATCAAGCGCCTGAATTCCTGAAAAATGCTCCCGTTGTTATCAATATATCTGCTCTCTCCGTTGATGCAGATATCCTCGCACTCCACCGGGCCATAGAATCAGTTGGGCTGCGTGTTGTTGGCATCAGCGGCTGTCAAGATGAAGAACAACGGAAAATTGTCCTGAAATCAGAACTTCCTTTATTGAAAGAAGGTAAAAGTCAGAAAGTTCTTACTCAAGAAAATAAACCGACTGAACCTATTTTCAAAAAAACTCGTATAATTAATACACCTGTTCGTTCAGGACAAAGAATTTATGCGCCGAATAGCGATCTCATCGTAACAAATAATGTGAGCGCTGGTGCAGAATTAATCGCTGATGGAAATATTCATATATATGGTGTACTGCGTGGACGCGTATTGGCAGGCGCATCTGGTGATCAAGAAAGCCAGATTTTCTGCACCCATTTAAACGCTGAACTCACCTCTATTGCCGGTCAATATTGGCTCAGCGAAAAAATCCCAGAAAATTTTGTTGGTAAAGCGGCAAAATTACGTCTGGTGAACAATGAATTAACTATCGAAACCTTAGTCTAGCCTTTATAACAAGGAATCGCTTCATGGCACGCATTATTGTTGTTACATCTGGTAAAGGTGGCGTTGGCAAAACCACTTCAAGCGCGGCCATTGCTACTGGTCTCGCCCAAAGGGGGAAAAAAACTGCCGTTGTCGATTTTGACATCGGTTTACGGAACCTCGATTTGATTATGGGCTGTGAGCGCCGAGTGGTTTTTGACTTCGTGAACGTCATTCAAGGTGATGCCAGCTTAAACCAAGCACTTATTAAAGATAAGCGCACAGAGAATCTCTATATTTTGCCCGCCTCTCAAACCCGTGATAAAGAAGCCCTCACCCGCGATGGCGTTGAGAAAATTCTGAACGAATTGGATCAACAAGGATTTGAGTTCATTATCTGTGATTCACCAGCAGGTATTGAAAGCGGTGCATTGATGGCACTCTACTTTGCCGATGAAGCCATTATTACAACAAACCCGGAAGTTTCATCTGTCCGTGATTCTGATCGTATTTTAGGTATCCTGGCATCTAAATCACGCCGTGCAGAACAAGGGAATGAGCCTATCAAGGAGCATCTTCTGCTGACACGTTATAACCCTGGGCGAGTGAACCGTGGTGATATGCTTAGCATGGAAGATGTGTTGGAAATTCTGTGTATTCCTTTACTTGGTGTGATCCCGGAAGATCAGTCTGTTCTCCGTTCGTCTAACCAGGGAGAACCCGTTATTCTGGATAAAGAATCTGATGCGGGTAAGGCATACGAAGATACTGTTTTACGTTTACTTGGTGAAGAACGGCCTTTCCGTTTCATCGAAGAAGAGAAAAAAGGCTTTTTAAAACGCCTGTTTGGGGGGTAACGCATGGCTTTGTTAGATTTCTTCCTGTCGAGAAAAAAACCGACAGCCAATATTGCCAAGGAACGGCTGCAAATCATCGTGGCAGAGCGGCGCCGTGGTGACTCTGAGCCTGCCTATTTGCCTGAAATGAAACGGGATATTCTGGCTGTGATTTGTAAATATGTACAAATTGATCCAGATATGCTTTCTGTGCAGTTTGAGCAAAAGAATGATGACATTTCCGTACTGGAACTTAATGTAACATTACCTGAGGTTGAGGAATCGCCAAAATAACCGCACCAAATGATGCTATTTAATTTAAGGCTGTGATTTATCAGTAAAAAATCGGGATGTAATAACATCCCGATTTGCATTCGCCAAACACCATACTAAGCTCTTGTTACCCAATCTTTCGCCTATAACACACACAAACAGTATTGACAGAGACCAAAGCATAACTGACACAGATTGACGCCAAAGGAAACAAACAACGGCTTCTGATTTGGAATCCCCATGGAGAATTGCAGCAAGTCATTTATTTACCTGTTCCCGCCCACGCTTTGAACCTATTTCAGTTTGTTGGGTGGGATTACTGACAGTATTGAAACATACAGGAATTGCCAATGTGGTTGATTATAATTCCAGTTTCCAAAATAAATGATATATACCCAATGGATTTCAAGATGCGTCGCGGCGGCAAGGGAATGAATCCCCGGGAGCATAGGTAACTATGTGACCGGAGTGAATGAGCGCAGCCAACAAAGAGGCAACTTGAAAGACGAAGAGTATAACTATTTTTATTAATTAAACCGTATAAAAATATAACAGGATAGATAATTGATAACCAACTCTTTAAATAATGCCCAAGTTATAATGTTCATTTCTTTAATAAGACATAGGAAAAGAATGAATTTTATACAACCCATAACAACGCAATATTAATTATTAGCATAAAACAAAAATAGACCTATATTACATATAATAAAATCAATATAAAAATCACATAGAGCAATAAGTTTTTGTTATAGTTTTTCACCCATAAAATAACTATATTATACGTATATCCAAACCATCATTAATAACAACGTATTATATCACTTCCGTGATACTTAAATGATGTCTTTCATATTGTATCTCAACTCCGGGAATATGATGGATATCTCTATTTTTGAAGGAAATAAAATGAGTCAAAATACTACATAACTCAATGATATTTCAAAAATAAATGTGATTTTTACTTTTCTGACAATATTTATCAGCATTCGTTTGAACATTATCATCAGCAAGTTCACAAACTCCCATCTTGGTCAGAGATTTATACTCTATCATAAAGGAAATACACAAAGATAAAGCACACTCTGTATCAGATTTAAGGTCATCAAAATTTATCATTATAAAAATAATGATCAACTCAGCAAAATGAAAACAGTAAAATCAATTGATGAAATTAAACTTTTTAGAGTCTGTTCCAGTAAGCGTTTATTGTTACAGCCAGCTTGAACACAAACTGATAACAAAAAGCAATATCACAAACTGTGAATGACATTATTTTATCTATTCGTTACAGCATTAACAAATAATCCACTTAAACGGCGTTAACACCGATCTTACGGAAACCACAGGATCGGTAAGGAATCGTATATGAAAAAACCATCGACATTCAACGTTACCGAACTATCTCTGCCCAAAGGTGGCGGCAATATAACGGGTATGGGCGAAGCACTGACACCAGCAGGGCCTGATGGCATGGCAAATCTTTCGCTGCCCTTGCCAGTTTCAACAGGCCGGGGTTATGCCCCTTCATTGAGCCTGAACTACAGTAGCGGCAACGGCAATGGCCCATTCGGATTGGGATGGAGCTGCCCTGTGATGTCCATTCGTCGTCGCACCAGCCAAGGCGTTCCGCATTATGACAGTACCGATACTTTTCTGGGGCCAGATGGTGAAGTGTTGGTCATCGCATTAAATAAAGATCAGCAACCGGATATTCGTTCAGCTTCCACGCTGCAAGGGGTTGCATTAGACGACAATTATACTGTTACTGGTTACCGTTCACGGCAAGAGAGTCATTTTAGCCGCATTGAATACTGGCAGCCAAAAACCAAACCTCAATTGGGGGAGTTTTGGCTTATTTACGAAGCCGGAGGGCAACAACATTTACTCGGCAAGAATGCTCAGGCTCGCCTCTTTCATCCACAAAAGACCGAACAAACCGCTCAATGGTTATTGGAATCTTCCGTCTCAACCCACGGCGAACAGATTTATTATGAATATCGCTCTGAAGATGATGTGGCATGTGATACCGGGGAAATAGAGTCACATCCGCAATCGGATGTTCAACGTTACCTGTCCGCCGTACACTATGGCAATATTTCAGCCAGCGATAAATTATTAGGATTAGAGGTGGGTAAAGAAATATTAACCGCTGATTGGCTGTTTCATCTGATATTCGATTACGGTGAGCGTTCTGTAAAACTATCGGATAAGCCTGATCTTATAACATCAGAAGAATGGCTGTGCCGTCAGGATTGCTTCTCACGCTATGAATATGGCTTTGATGTACGCACTCGTCGCTTATGCCGCCAAATTCTGATGTACCACAATATTCCAGCCCTGTCTTCTTCTGCCAAGGAACAAATAGAGCCTGTTGTACGCTTAATACTGGCATATGACGAAAATACCGCCGTCAGTACATTGACGAGAATGCGTCGAATTGGTCATGAAATCGGCACGGACAAAAAAAGCATTTTTAGCAGCCTGCCACCATTAGAGCTGAGCTATCAACCTTTTGAGATTAAACAAGAAACACAGTGGCATATTATGGAAATGCCTGCCAGTTTCTACCCCCATCAGAATTGGCAATTTGTCGATCTTAAGGGCGAAGGCGTTCCGGGGCTGCTATATCAGGAACGCAACGCATGGTGGTATCGCGCACCACAGAGATCATTCGATGAAAACCAACCGGATGGCATGGTTTGGGGAGATCTCCAGCCTCTACCTGCAATCCCTGCGCAACAACAAAATGCCAGCCTGTTTGATATCAACGGTGACGGGCAACTTGATTGGGTTATTACTGGCTCAGGGTTACAGGGGTATTATAGTCAGCATCCTGACGGCAATTGGACAAATTTCACGCCAATTCATGCCCTACCCGTGGAATATTTTCATCCAAGTGCACAACTGGCAGACATCATTGGTAGCGGATTATCTGACTTAGTACTGATTGGTCCCAAAAGTGTTCGTTTGTATGCCAACCAGCGGGACGGCTTCAGTGCCGGGGAAACGGTGGTTCAATCCGGTGATATTACATTGCCAATACCGGGTGCCGATGCTCGTAAGTTAGTGGCCTTCAGTGATATTCTCGGCTCTGGACAAACACATCTGGTGGAAGTCAGTGCTCATGGCGTTACCTGTTGGCCGAATCTGGGGCACGGATATTTCGGGCAACCTATTTCTTTGCCGGGTTTTACTCTAACAGAAACAGACTTTAATCCTGACCAAGTTCATTTAGCCGATCTTGATGGTAGTGGTACGACTGATTTAATTTATGCCAGTTCCGATCATTTAAAGGTTTTCATTAACCAAAGCGGAAACCGTTTTGCAACACCAATAAACCTCCCTCTTCCCGAAAATGTACGTTTTGATAACACCTGTCAGATACAAGTTGCCGACATACAAGGATTGGGTATTGCCAGTCTGATTTTAAGCCAACCTTATAGTGCATCTCACAATGGCACTCGACATTGGCGCTATGACTTAGCCACAAAAAAACCGTGGTTACTCACCGAAATGAACAATAATATGGGTGCCCATCATATACTGTATCACCGTAGTTCCGCCCAGTTCTGGCTAGATGAAAAAGCTGACTTAACCGCAGCAGGCAAAAAAGCCGTTTGTTATCTGCCCTTCCCGATACACACGCTATGGCAAACCGAAATTACTGACGAAATCTCTGGTAACAAGCAAGCCACTGCCTTTAACTATACACGCGGTGTTTGGGATGGTCGTGAACGTGAGTTTCGTGGCTTTGGCTTTGTAGAACACCGTGATACGAGTGAACGGGCGCAAAGTACTGCATCAGAACGCACACCACCAGCATTAACCAAAAATTGGTATGCCACGGGTTTACCTGACGTAGATAACAATTTGTCAGACCAATACTGGCAAAAAGATCAAAAAGCATACGCACCATTTACCCCGCGTTTTACTGTTTGGGAAAAAGATGATGATGTTCCTTTAACCAAGCAGGATGAACTCAACGATTACTGGCTGAATCGTGCCTTAAAAGGACAACTGTTGCGCAGTGAGTTATATGGATTGGATGACAATCCGCAAAAAATGACTCCTTACACAGTCAGCGAGTATCGCCCACAAGTTCGTCGTATCCATGCTGCTGACAATCAATTTATCTATTGGGCTTCCGTATTGGAGAGCCGTCAATATCATTATGAACAGATTAGCAATGATCCGCAGTGCAATCAGAGTATTACCCTGAAAAATGATGAATACGGTTATCCATTGAAGCAGGTCAGTATTCAATACCCGCGCCGACCGTTTTCTGAAACAACAAATGAGTACCCAAATACACTGCCAGACAATTTGCCAAGAGACAGTTATGATGATCAGCAATCCGTACTACGACTAAACCGCCAATTACTCAATTGGTATCATTTGGTTGATCTTGAACAGCGTGTTCTGGGATTGCCCCATGAAACACGTCAGGATGCCTTTACTTATGGTGCAGATAAAATACCGGCCAACGGTTTTACCCTGGAAACCGTGGACGATCTCTTGAAGCCAGATGCACCTTCACGGGAATATCTCGGTCAACAACGCACATTCTACACCGATGGCTCCGGTGAAAAACCGATAGATAAACCAACAGAACAGGCGCTGGTTGCTTTTACCGAAACGGTAATATTCACTGATTCGCTGTTATCTTCTGCTTTTGATAACAAAATAACACCACAAGAACGCGAGAATCTGTTAAAACAAGGCGGATATCAGCAAGAGAATATCGTCCCCTTTGATACAAACGAGCAAAATACCGCCAAAGTATGGGTAGCTCGTCAAGGCTATACAGACTACGGTACGTCTGAAAAATTCTGGCATCCCATCACACAACGAAGTTCCTTGCTGACAGGTAAACTCCAACTGGAATGGGATAACCATTTCTGTGTAGTTATAAAAACACAGGATGCAGCCGGATTAACCACCACGGCAGAATATGACTGGCGATTTTTGAAACCCGTTCATCTCATTGATATCAATGATAATCACCATTTCATCACACTGGATACACTGGGGCGTTTCAGCACTCAACGCTTCTGGGGAACAGAAAATGGTAAACCTGCGGGCTATTCTGAACCGAAAGATAAACCTTTCCCAAAACCGGAGCAACTTGCACCTGATTGTGATGGAACGATAAGAAAACTACTGCAAGATAAGCCATTGCCGGTCTCCAACTATCAGGTTTATTACCCTGAAAGCTGGATGCTTTCATTAAAAAATGAAAAAGTTACTTCATTAATGAAGTCGGCTGATTGGCAACTATTAGAGACGAAAAGTATTTCAACCGAAGATAACTATATTCTCACTTTGGCCCTACGCCATTGGATTGAGAAACAGCCAAACCGCAAGATTCTGGAAGAACAACTGGCAGAACTTTCTCGCCAGCCCCCACATAACTTAATATTTGTAACTGATCGTTACGATTCAGATCCTGAACAGCAAATTCGCCAACAAGTGACATTCAGTGACGGATTCGGACGCTCATTACAATCTTCTGTCCGACATGAGGCTGGAGAAGCATGGCAACGCAGTCCTGACGGTAAACTTATTCCTGAATCTAAGCCAACTGAAAACCGTTGGGCAGTAAATGGACGAACTGAGTATGACAATAAAGGGCAAGTTGTGTGTACTTATCAGCCTTATTATCTGGATGACTGGCGTTACGTAACCGATGACAGTGCTCGCCAGAATGCTTACGCCGATACCCACTATTATGATCCTGTCGGGCGGGAAATACAGGTTAAAACCGCTAAAGGCTGGTTGCGTCGAATGCAATATTATCCATGGTTTACGGTCAGTGAAGATGAAAACGACACTGCTGCGGAAATAACGGCACAACAGTAAACTCACTTCCCTATCTTCCCTGCCTGATAGACAGGCAGGGGATCAGAGAGATATTTTTAAAAATGGTATGCCTTAAATAGAACTGTAGTCTTCTCTATCACACGGGTTTTCATCACGCTGAATAATTTCCCAATATTCCTATGATAGACTCAGCCAACCATTTCCCACGCCAACCCTTAAGTAATTCAGGTTGATACTCTGGTGATTTCAATTTCCAGTGCCAACAAAGCAGTTGATTGATTTGCCGGCGGGAAGCCAATAATTCCGCACTAAAAGCATGAGCTTCGCTCACCTGAGTAATCAATGACTTAATTTCCTTAAAAGCCTTACGATAACCCGGATAGTCAATCAAATTGATAATTTGAGCCGGACATTCTTCTGCTGGAATATCTTTGCATTCTGCAACCATAGCCAGTAACCGACGTCCATGACAACGGATTTCCTGCCCGCTCAATCCCAAGGCGTCCAATTCCCCCAAAGAAGTCGGCATATAACGGGCGACTTGCCATAAGTTTTCTTCACGGATCACAAAGTTAACCGCTAAATCACGTTCTCGAGCCTGATTTAACCGCCAAGCTGCCAGTTTTTTCAAACAGGCTAATTGGTTGGGGCGCAATTGCCACGCATTGCCAATATCCTTATAAGCACATTCCGGCATTAATACTTCTTTACGGCGTTGGGCAATCAGAGCACTTTCATTTTTTGCCGCATCCAAATATCCCACCAGCTCTGTTTTCGCCATCAAGATATCGGCCAGAGGCAATAAATAGTAAACATCTGCTGCGGCGTACTCACATTGTTTGCTACTTAACGGACGAGCCAGCCAATCAGTACGGGATTCACTTTTATCCAATTCCACATTCAGATATTCAGCAACCAACGTTGCAAAGCCGCATGATATCGGATGACCAATAAATGCAGCCAGTACCTGCGTATCAATCATCGGCTCTGGTAAGCACTGGAAACTATTCCCGAAAACTTCTAAATCTTCACTGCCGGCATGGATAAATTTTAAAACGTCTGGATCAGTCAATAATTCCCTGAAGGGTTGCCATTGCGAAATTTCCAGTGGATCAATCAGAGAAAGCTGTTCACTATCAAACAGTTGTATCAAACCTAATTGGGGATAATACGTCCTTGTACGTACAAACTCAGTATCTAATGCAATTCTTGCATGTTTTTTTGCCCGTTCACAGATTGACTGCAATTGAGCATCGGTGGTAATCAACTGATAATTACAATTAAACAATAAAATATCCTTTAAATACATTATGTTACACAACCATAAATACTAAAAAAATATAACAATGTACACAGTTATGTACACACAATAAAAATCTCTGAACATCCTTTATTCGGATAGCTGTTTCTATAGTATTAGACATGCTTTCCACTTGCCACAATTTTGAGAAATTCACATTACACAATATCAAGTAAACATTAAGGTGAGGCATGTGAAAAGACCGCAGTTAAATGGCGTTAGAAGTAAAAAACCCGCCAGAAGCGGGTTATTTAATATGTTGTATATTACAACTGGTGTATTCTGACGTTAGCAATTCTTGTTACACCGCCACCGTCATATAACCCTTCAGCATAACTTAAGGCGTTATTCTCCAATACAGTTAAGAAATCACTCGCCGAAGATAGTGTACTTACATCAATATCCAGTGAAATCTGTGTACTAACTAAGACTAAATTATTCTCATCAACACCATCATAACTAATAATGTACTTACCCATAACATTACTCCTTTATCTACGAGATCTATGAGGTCATGTACAAACTACCTTGAGTATTTTCTTTTTGCCATTTGATTAATTAACCCGAATTCTGCTTAAGCCATCATTGGAACATCTTCTTCTAAGTAGAAAACTTTCAGTGATGGTTTTTTCAATTTAAGGCAGTAAGCAATCAGTCCACCTAAA
>NZ_JBBMXH010000077.1:0-24588 GCF_037996725.1 Xenorhabdus entomophaga | reverse complement strand
TTTTACGGAGCTCCCCAAACGCCATCCCAACGATCCTCTGCACGATCTGCTCCCGTGGAACGTGAATATGGGCGACATCATGTAAATACACTGCTTAATTGGCCGCTTACGCTAAAAGTAAATTGTCGAAGATTTTCACGGCTTCACCTCCGGCCCATTTGGAAGAACCACGGGGTTTGCGTTCCTCATTCAGATTACCTGCGTGATCGTAATAGCGGCTGGGCCAGATTTCAGCCGGATGTAGATTGAGACGCAGGGCAATAATCCATTCGCCTTTTGGCCAGCTACGGCTGAGTGCGTTGCTTAAGTGTAGGCGCTCGCATTTAAAAACAGTCGTGCTCGCGTTTATCCGGTTTTTTTGAGGCAGTATCGTTTCTTGTGGTACATCCATTGTCAGTAGGTCTACGATGGCTGTGCTATTTTTGGCTCGTAATAGGCACTCACCTTTACCTTGTTGCAGCAGGGTGCTGAGATTATCTAGAAAACAGTGCAGTTGATCGTCTGCACAAGCGATGGTTAATAACAATCCAACAGGTTGTTTATCAACAGTAAAAGGAGTTTTGGGACGGGAGATGGCAATTGCATTGTGCAAATTGCCCTGCGAACTGTCACTGAGCCAGATACCTTGCCCAAGGTGTATTGGTGGCTTGATAAAGATATCGGCAATAAATTTTGCATTCACTGCGTTGGCTTGTTGTAGCCGAGAGATGTTTATTGCCTGCAAGGTTGTCAGGTCATGTGCGTCAATATCCAGTGTGAGCGTGGAATTATCCAGCAGATAGGCGGATTTGGTGTTCATTAATAAACGATAGAGTTCATTTACATCGGTGGTTTTTGCCATCCGGCTGGCGCGGTTTTCATCACGAATGATCGGGATCAACTGATGCAGCAGATTAAGGTGTTCGTCGGATTTTGCCGCGATGCCGATAACAAGGTGGACAGTTTGGTTATCGCCCCAGTCGATTCCGTTCGGAAATTGCATCACTTGTACGCCGGTTCTCAGTACGTTGTTGCGGGTTGAATGGGTGCCATGTGGGATGGCAATACCATTACCCAGATAGGTTGAAGAGTGTGTTTCACGTTCCAGCATTCCTTCGACGTACTCTTTACTGGCATATCCCGCCGCAGTGAGAGCTGTGGTGACTTGGCGAATAGCACTTTCTTTATTGGTAGCATATGCTGCCAGATGGATATCTTGTAACAGTAGATGAAACATAGATGTTTACCTTTTTATAATTAATTGAAACGATTCAGCTTTTTAGGTAAAAAATAACATCAAATGAATCTATGTTATTTTTATTATTTAATGAACCAAGTAAGTTGTTTTTTTAAATAGAATTTTACCGAAATAATTTAATCTTAATAATAAAGCGAATTAATATGATTTTTATTGCTAGCTTGTTTTATAGCTATTAGTTATTTTTTGTGATGAGGATAGATAATGTCAATCATCTATATTATTGGGAATGTATCGCCAAAGAGTTAGAATGTAAAGTGAGGTTTTAGTTCATCTTATGGAATGGTGATGGAGATCTTGATTATTTTAATTTAAATGAATCATTATTAATGATAAAAATAATATTAGTGAAGTGGGGTTTTAATTAAATATAATGGATAAGTTTTTTCCTTCCTTATAATACTGAAAGTCATTAGCCAGTGTTTTTATTTATTCTTGGTTTTTGTTTATGTCATGAAAAGCGAGATCGGCCTGATGAGTGAGTTTTTGGGAGCTGCAAATAGCCGCAACTCCCAAATCCCTAAAACTCACTTCCCAATCCCAATCCCAATCCCAACCGGATACGACTCAAACAAATACCCGTCAAAATTAGGGTCATCCACATCGGATAATTCCAGTAAACTCTGTTTCACGTTCTCTAAATGTTGCCACATTGTTTGCTTCGCTGCTGCGGGATCTTTTTTGATCATCGCCGCCAAAATTGCCTGATGATCATCCAACCACGCTTTGCGATAGTCGGTATTGGTAATTCGGCTATGTAACTTCACCCACATAGGATTATTCTCACGCCACGCCCAGGACTGCTTAAGCAATTCAACTAACATACTGTTATGCGTTGCCTGTGCGATGGCTAAATGAAACTCCCTGTCACCGGATTCACTTTAAAATAAGTGGGACCGCGGTCCCACCCCTAATGAATTGGCTGATAATTCGCATTGAAACGTTTAGCCAGCCTCTCAAGTCGTTTATCTAGCGTCCAGAGCCTCGCTCCTGGTGTTATCAGGGTCGATGCCAGCAACGTAATATCAACCAAGCCACATCCAAGTCCGTACAGTTTTTCGTTTTCAATAAAGGCCATCACTTCGGCAATATTGGCCTGATGGCTCTGTGGCAACAGAACTAGATCACCCAGCGTTTGCAGTCTTGGAGCAGGTGGGGTTTCACAGGCTATCTCTGCCAGTATCATCGGGTGAATTAGAACCAGATCCCAGCTCAGCAACTGAATCAACCCGTCATTCCGGTTTTTGAAATGGTCAACCCAGACGGACGTATCAACCAAAATAGTCATTATGCGGATGGCTCCTCCCGGCGACGGGGAGCTATTTGCATTTCAGGTGATGTACCGCCTAGCGAAGCGAGTCTTTTTGCCGCCTGCACCCGAACAAACGTTTTCACCGCTTCCCGGAAAATATCTGCTTTATCCATGCCAGGATCGGCCATTTCTAGCGCCTGTGCATACAACGCATCATCAATCGTGACGGTAGTTCGCATAACATTACCTCATTGATTTCCTTGATTCACTTCCCAATCCCAACCGGATAAGACTCAAACAAATACCCGTCAAAATTAGGGTCATCCACATCTGATAATTCAAGCAAACTCTGTTTCACATTTTCTAAATGTTGCCACATTGATTGCTTCGCTGCTGCGGGATCTTTTTTGATCATAGCCGCCAAAATTGCCTGATGATCATTCAACCACGCTTTACGATAATCGGTATTGGTAATTCGGCTATGTAACTTCACCCACATAGGATTATTCTCACGCCACGCCCAAGACTGCTTAAGCAATTCAACTAACATACTGTTATGCGTTGCCTGCGCGATGGCTAAATGAAACTCCTTGTCACCGGATTCACTTTCTCCCGAAATCAGATCATTTTTCTCTTTTTCCAACGCGTTGCGCATATTGGCAATATCGACCGGAGTAACCTGGAGCGCCGCAAACTCAGCGATATTACTTTCCAATAATTGGCGCGCCTGTAATAACTCAAAAGGCCCTGCGGCATTGATAGTCGTATCGCTTGAATAAGAGCATGGCAGGTGGGTGAGATAAATACCTGAGCTTTTGCGCACTTCAATGAGATTGTCCAATTCCAGTACAATTAACGCTTCACGAATAAGAGTGCGTGAAACACCGAATTTTTCTGCAATTTCACGTTCTGTCGGTAGACGATCACCGGGAGAATAATCCATATCTATAATCATCTGACGTAATGATTGGGCTACTTCATGATAGGGGCGCTTGGAGTCTGCAAAGTTCATCATTTAATGCCGCCGTAAGGTAATATACTTAAATGGAACGACTAAAAATGATGGTATTCTAAGGCATCAATGCCAGAAATATAACCACCTATTCTTGTTACAATAGGTGGTTTTGAGAGAAAATTATTCTACTTTACGCACTCGATTTACCATTTCGAATAATTCCGGTTGGGTTTTAGCAATATCGTCATACATGGGCTTAACCGCGTCCTGAAAGAGAGTCTTATCCACGGCAACAAACTCAACCCCTTGTTTTTCTGCTTTAGCCCGCTCTTCCTTTTCTGATTTTTCCCAAAGTTGAATCATGTATTTTGAGGAGTTCAGAGCCGCTTTTTTCACAATCTCTTGTTGTTCAGGGGTTAATTTATTCAATGAGTTATTCGATATTAACAGGACATCAGGGATCATCGCATGTTCATCCAGCGAAAAGAATTTTGTCACTTCACTATGGCGGCTTAGCGTAAAAGAAGTAATGTTATTTTCAGCCGCGTCCACAACTCCCTGTTGCAATGCGGTATAGAGTTCACCATAAGCTAATGGCGTCGGATGTCCTTCCAGTTCTTTCACCATCGCAATTGCCGTTGGGCTGGGTTGTACGCGAATTTTCAAACCTTTTAGATCTTCAGGCGTTCTAATCGGTTTTTTCGCATAAAAACCACGTGCGCCCGCATCATAGTAAGTGAGACCAATAAACCCCATGTTTTGACCTGAATTGAGGATTTCTTTACCGATATCGCTATTGATGACTTGTTGATAGTGCCCTTTATCGCGGAATAAATAGGGCAGGTTAAAAATGGAATAAGCCGGGGAGAAGGCTTCTAATTCTGCCGCATTGGATTTAGCAATATCCAGGGCGCCGTTCTGCATTAATTCAATGGATTCACGTTGGTTGCCCAATTGAGAATCAGAATAGATGCGAATACGCACTTCCCCGTTGGTTTTTTCTTTCACTTCGTTAGCAAACTGGGTCATGGCTTTATGAACAGCATGGTCTCGGTTCTGGTTATGGCTGAGTTTCAGCGTTATTACAGCAAGAGCCTGAGATGTTCCCAGCATAAGCATTACGCCAGTCACTATGTTTAAAATTCGTTTGTTGTTCTGCATGTTTGGTTCTCCAGAGGTGAGCGTAGGTTTTTGTTATTTTCTGTGGGCAAACCATAATCAGATCTCACTTATTGAGCAAAGGGCAAAATCCAATTGGTCGATCTGAATCGCAAAAAATGGCGTTATTGGTTGACCTTTTGAGTTTGTGATCTATCTCACCCTCTTTCAGGTACTTATTTCGATGTTTTTAGTGCAATCAGTATAGATTCTGATGCCTGTGTGGACTTTAATTGGTAAACCAAAATGACAGGAATCGGATAAATGAAAAACCTTGTAGCGATGACCAATAAAAGTTTGGCATTTTTTACCATCTGCCTACTGGCCTTTCTGGTTTTATGTGTGTCGTGGCAGGTAATTTCACGCTATGTCTTAGGTGCACCGAGCACCGAGACTGATGAATTAGCACGTTATCTGTTTATGTGGGTCGCAATGATTGGCGCTGCATATACAACCGGGCAGCATCGTCATCTTGCTATCGATCTGTTGATGATGAAATTAACAGGAGCAAAGAAAAGTATTGTCGGTCTGATTATTCAGGCAGTAATTATTTCATTTTCTTCCATTGTGCTGCTTTATGGCGGCAGCCTTCTTGTTTCATCGACACTGGAAAATGGTCAAATCACACCTGTATTAGGTTGGAAGATGGGGTACATCTATTTATGTTTGCCTATCAGCGGAATATTGATGATTTTCTACGCGTTCGTTGATGTGATCTCGATTCTTCAGCATTTTTCTGGTCAACCGCCAGCTGTGTCTGAGAGTCATTAATTTGTGGAGTTAGCGTATGGACTGGTATGTCATTGCCGCACTCTTTGGCACATTTGCAATATTATTGGTATTGAGTGTCCCTGTTTCTTTTGCTATCGGCTTATCTTCGTTAGTCGCCATTACGATGACATTGCCGCTGGGATCTGCGATCACGGTTGTTGCGCAACGTATGGCTGCGGGAGTCGATAACTTCTCTTTATTGGCGATCCCGTTCTTTATCCTGGCCGGAAACATTATGAACCAAGGTGGGATTGCTGCGCGTTTGATCAATCTGGCTAAAATGATTGGTGGCCGTTTGCCGGGATCATTAATGCACGTCAATATCATGGCGAACATGCTTTTCGGGGCGATTTCAGGCTCGGCAGTGGCATCCGCTGCTGCGGTAGGGGGGACAATGGCACCGATGCAGAGAAAAGAAGGATACGATCCTAATCTGTCTGCTGCTGTGAATATCGCTTCTTGTCCTTCTGGTTTATTGATCCCTCCCAGCAATACCTTGATTGTGTACTCGTTGGTTTCGGGGGGAACATCTATTGCTGCCTTGTTCTTAGCGGGTTATATCCCCGGCATTATTATGGGGGGTTCACTCATGATTGTGTCTGCCATTATTGCCAAGAGGAAGCGCTATCCTGTTGCACCCCGGCCAACATGGAACGAATTTTTTGATACAGCGTGGAAAGCAATACCATCATTAATGCTCATTGTAGTGATTATGGGCGGGATTATTGCGGGGGTTTTCACGGCGACGGAAGCATCAGCCATTGCAGTTCTCTACAGTTTTATGCTCGCAGTAGTTATTTATCGTGAAGTGAGTTTCAAACAACTGCCCAAAATTATTCTTGATTCAGCGGTTACCACATCTATTGTTTTACTGTTGATTGGCGTATCGATGGGCATGTCCTGGGCGATGGCCAATGCTGATCTGCCGTATTTGATCGCGGATGCGTTGATGGCGGTTTCTGATAATCCACTGACCATCCTGTTAGTCATTAATATCATCCTGCTGATAGTGGGGATCTTTATGGATATGACCCCTGCCATTTTGATCTTCACGCCTATTTTCTTACCCGTTGCGATGAGCATGGGTATCGACCCTGTTCATTTTGGCATCATCATGACGTTTAATTTGGCCATTGGAATTTGTACACCTCCCGTAGGCAGCGCTTTATTTGTGGGTTGCTCTGTGGGGGATGTGAGTATTGATAAAGTATTGAAGCCACTGTTCCCAATGTATATGGCGCTGATCTCGGCGCTGGCACTGGTGACATATCTGCCGCAATTGAGTTTATGGTTACCTGAATTAGTCTTGAATTAGTTATAGGGGGAATTATGAAGCAAACTTGGCGTTGGTATGGGCCTGAAGATCCCGTTTCATTAGCGGATATCCGTCAGGCAGGAGCAATAGGGATTGTGACGGCGTTGCACCATATTCCCAATGGCGGAGTCTGGCCTATCGAAGAGATAAAACAACGTAAGGCACTGATTGAAGATAATCAACTTGAGTGGACAGTTGTAGAAAGTGTTCCCATTCATGAAGATATCAAAACGCATACCGGGGAGTACGATCGATGGATCGAAAACTATCAACAAACCTTACGTAACCTCGCTGCCTGCGGGATCAAAACAATCTGCTACAACTTTATGCCTGTTCTGGATTGGACACGTACTGATCTCGAATATGAATTACCTGATGGATCAAAAGCGCTGCGTTTTGATCAAATCGAATTTGCTGTTTTTGATATCCACATTTTGCAACGCCGTGGTGCAGAAAAAGCGTATTCCGATGATGAAATTGAGCAAGCGCAATCACGCTTCGCTGCAATGACCAAAGAAGAAAAACAAAAACTGACAAACACAATCATCGCTGGTCTTCCCGGTGCAGAGGAAGGCTATACCTTAGAACAATTTCGCCAACACCTAACACGTTATACAGAAATTGATAAGGGCAAGTTGCGTGAGCACTTTGCTTATTTTCTGAAAAAGATCATTCCGGTTGCGGAAGAAACCGGCATCAAAATGGCTGTTCATCCTGATGATCCGCCTCGTGAGATCTTAGGTCTGCCACGCATTGTTTCTACAATAGAGGATATGTATTGGATGGCCGAAACGGTAGACAGCGATGCCAATGGCTATACGATGTGCACCGGATCTTATGGCGTGCGGGCGGATAATGATTTGGTGAAGATGATCAAATCATTGGGTTCCCGTATCTATTTCCTCCATTTGCGTTCAACTGTACGTGAAGAAAACCCCTCCACGTTCCATGAAGCGGCACATCTTGCTGGTGATGTGGATATGTATGAAGTGATCAAAGCGGTTGCGGAAGAAGAACATCGTCGGTTAGTGGCGGGTGAAAATCACCTTATTCCAATGCGGCCTGATCATGGCCATCAAATACTTGATGATTTGAAAAAGAAAACTAACCCCGGTTATTCGGCAATCGGCCGCCTGAAAGGGCTGGCTGAAATTCGTGGCCTTGAGTTGGGTATCCATCGTGCCATCATGGAAAAAAACCTTGTCAATGCGATAACTTCTGTCCCATGCCCTCGCTGGACAACCGAACGCCTGACTTCCCGTATTGTGCATTTAGGGTGCGGTGCATTTCATCGCGCGCATCAGGCGTTTTATACACATCATGTATTAGAACAAACAGACAGTGATTGGGGATTCTGTGAAGTTAATCTGATGCTAAACGATGCCCCACTGATTGAAAATCTTAAAAAACAATCCATGCGCTATACCGTCGCGGAGAAAGGGCAGGAGGGAGTCACATTAAAAATCATTGGCTCAATGAAAGAAGGGATGCATCCATTAATTGATGGCGTTCAGGCGATTATCGAAAAAATGGCGAACCCTGATGTTGCCATCATTTCTTTGACAATAACTGAAAAAGGATATTGTACCGATGCCGCGACAGGGCGTTTAGATCCTAATAATGAATTGATTATTAAAGATATTGCCAATCCCGCTGTGCCAAGATCAGCCATCGGGTATATCACTGCGGCATTAAGATTGCGTTTTGAACGCCAGCTACCCGCTGTGACGATTTTGTCGTGCGATAACGTTCGGGAAAATGGGCATGTTGCCCGTGAAGCCGTATTGGGTCTGGCGCGTTTGCAGGACGAAAAATTGGCACAATGGATAGAAAACCAAGTGACATTTCCCTGCACGATGGTGGATCGTATTGTGCCGGCAGCCACACCAGAAACGTTAACTGAAATTGCCCAACGGCTGGGCGTTGAAGATCCTTGTGCTATTGCCTGCGAACCTTTCCGTCAATGGGTGATTGAAGATAACTTTGTGAATGGGCGTCCGGATTGGGATCTTGCCGGTGCGCAATTTGTGGACGATGTGGCTCCCTTTGAAATGATGAAATTGCGCATATTAAATGGCGCTCATTCATTTCTGGCCTACCTGGGCTATTTGGGCGGCTATGCGCATATCTCCGATACGATGACAAATGCCGATTATCGTCGGGCAGTGTATGCACTGATGCTGAATGAACAAGCTCCAACGCTGTCGATGCCAGCAGATATCGACTTAATGGCCTATGCCGATAAATTGATCGAACGGTTCACTAACCCAGCGTTAAAACATCAGACATGGCAAATTGCGATGGATGGCAGCCAGAAATTGCCACAGCGCATGGTTGATTCCATTGAATGGCACCTTTTGAGGGGAAGTGATTATCGCCATTTAGCGCTCGGTGTGGCGGGGTGGATGCGTTATATCAGCGGCGTGGATGAACAAGGCCAACCCATAGATGTGCGTGATCCATTAAAAGAGACTTTTGCGGCGATTTTTGCCGCGATTCCTACCCAGTATGGTAGTGGTCATTCTGTCGCTGTGGCGGAAGATGTGGTGAAAGAGCTATTGGCGATTGAGTCGATTTTCGGCAAAAAACTGGTAAAAAATCACGAATTTGTCGATAACGTCACCCAAGCCTACCAGAACTTACTGAATTTCGGCGCACGCCAAGCGGTTGCGACTCTTTAGGCCATAGAGGAAAACATGATGAAAACCTTTATGTGTGAAGATTTCCTGTTAAATAATGACGTTGCCCGCAGCCTTTATCATGATTATGCTGCGTTGATGCCTATCTATGACTATCACTGTCATCTCAATCCAAAAGAGATTGCGCAAAACCGCAGTTTCCACAACCTTGGTCAAATCTGGTTGGAGGGCGATCATTATAAATGGCGTGCGATGCGTGCGGCAGGGATAGAAGAGGCGCTGATTACCGGTGCTGAAAGCCGTGATTACGAAAAATACCTCGCATGGGCGAAAACAGTTCCTCTGACGATCGGCAATCCACTTTATCACTGGACACATCTGGAACTGCGACGTCCATTTGGCATTAGCGGAAAATTATTTGGGCCTGACACCGCAGAGGCTATCTGGCATGAGGCGAACGAGAAACTTTCTCAAGGCGAATTTTCTGCCCGTGGCATTATGCAGCAAATGCAAGTACGGATGGCAGGAACAACGGATGACCCCATTGATTCTCTCGAATATCATCAACAGATCGCAAAAGATAAAGACTTTACCATCAAAGTATTACCAAGCTGGCGTCCAGACAAAGTCTTCAAAATTGAGTTGCCGGGTTTTTGTGACTATCTCGAACGATTAGGAGAAATCGCAGATGTCGCTATCGGGCGTTTTGCTGATTTATTGCAGGCATTAGAGCGCCGCCTCGAACACTTTCAGGATCACGGTTGTGTGGCATCGGATCATGGTATTGAACAGTTGCGTTACGCGCCGATACCTGACGAAAAAGTGTTAGACATCATTTTGCAAAAGCGCAGACAAGGGCAATTACTCAGTGAATTAGAAACAGCACAATTCACGACAGCGGTGCTGGTTTGGTTAGGGAAGCAGTACGCAAAACGCGGCTGGGTAATGCAACTGCATATTGGCGCCTTGCGCAATAACAACACGCGTATGTTTAATCTGTTAGGGCCAGACAGCGGCTTTGATTCCATTGGGGATAATCATATCGCTTACCCATTATCACGTTTGCTGGATGAGATGGATAAAACAGACGAATTACCGAAGACCATTCTCTATTGCTTAAACCCCCGCGATAATGAAGTGATCGCTACCATGACTGGCAATTTTCAGGGCGGAAGCCTTGCGCAAGGCAGGAAAAGTCTAGGGGGCAAAATCCAATTTGGATCGGGCTGGTGGTTTAACGATCAAAAAGACGGCATGCAGCGCCAATTAGAGCAACTCTCCCAGTTAGGCTTATTAAGCCAGTTTGTCGGTATGCTGACAGATTCACGCAGTTTCTTATCCTATACCCGTCATGAATACTTTCGTCGCATTCTCTGCAATATGCTGGGGAACTGGGCCGAAAATGGCGAAATCCCACATGATGAAAAAATGCTGGGACAGATAGTTCAGGATATCTGTTTCAATAATGCTGAACGTTATTTTCAGGCAGTGAAGGATTAAAGAATGCAGATGCGGAAAATTACCCTGATTGGCGAATGTATGATTGAGCTAAATGGCATCCCATTTGGTGCCATGACACAAAGCTATGGCGGTGATGTACTGAATAGTGCGGTTTACTTGGCTCGCGCTGGTGGCGATACGATTGATGTCCATTTCGTCACAGTGATGGGAACTGATCCCTTGAGCGAAGGCATGATCTCACGCTGGCGGCAAGAGGGCATTAATACTTCGTTAGTGTTGCGTGATAACGCGCATCAGCCCGGTTTATACCTGATTCAACTTGATGAAAAAGGTGAGCGCACGTTTCTTTACTGGCGCAATAACTCGGCGGCGCGTTATCTCTTGCAGCATTCTGATTACCCTATATTGCGCCAGAAATTGCAGAACATGGATGTGCTCTGTCTCAGTGGGATCAGTTTAGCGATTTTGCCAGAACATGATCGCCAATTGCTGCTAATTGATTTGAAACAGTTATCTTCTGAGGGGAAAGTGATTTTCTTTGACAGTAATTATCGTCCGGCCTTATGGGAAAATGAAACGCAAGCCCGTGAGTGTTATCAACAGATGTATGCCATCACTGATATTGCATTAGTCACTGACGATGATGAAGCGAGCCTATGGGGAGATACGTCAATTGAGGAAAGTTTTAATCGACTGCAAAGAATGGGAGTTAAACAAGCCATTATCAAAGCGGGTGAACGAGGCTGTTTTTATCGTGACTTAAGCGGTTGCAATGCCACACAACATATTAAGACTCAACCTGTTACATCTGTCGTTGATACCACTTCGGCAGGCGATGCTTTTAATGCGGGTTTTATCGCGGGGTTGTTAAACGGGAAATCCGTTCATGATTCAGCATTAATGGGGCATCAGCTCGCAGGAGTTGTGATCCAGCATAAAGGTGCGATTGTGCCGCAGACAGTGACACAAGGGGTTACGGCACGTTTTTTTAATTCGAACGAAATCGGAGAGAATGAAAATGCAAGAGATGATGATACGTCTGCGTCAGATTAAAATCGTGCCAGTGATAGCCATTGAAGAGGCCAGGGATATCATTCCGCTTGGTCACGCATTAGCAGACAACGGCCTGCCTGTTGCTGAAATCACGTTTCGTACCGAGAATGCCGTTGAAGCGATTAGCCTGCTGAAGGCTGAACGACCAGATATGCTGATCGGTGCCGGAACGGTGCTCCATCGTGAGCATGTGCGTCAGGCAAAAATAGCAGGGGCAGAGTTTGTCGTCTCACCGGGACTTAACCCAAACACCGTACAGGCGTGCCAGCAAATCGGTATCCCTATCATTCCCGGCGTGAATAACGCCAGCACGATCGAACAAGCGCTGGAATTAGGCATCGATTTTGTCAAATTCTTCCCGGCTGAACCCTCAGGTGGAATTGCGATGATTAAAGCGCTACTTGCACCGTACCCACAGTTACAAGTCATGCCGACAGGTGGGATTGGGGTTGAGAATATTCGCGATTATCTTGCTATCCCACAAATTGTGGCATGTGGAGGTTCCTGGATGGTCAGCCCACAGTTGATACGGGATAAGGAGTGGAAAAAGATAGGTGAATTGGCAAGGGAGGCGGTGGGGTTGGTGGGCTTGTTATGACGGGATAATGAGGTCTTGTGTGCCATAATGACATCATCTGTAATTTATCTATATTTTAGCCACGGTGAAATAATCGTAACGATATTTCTTGCTTGTTCAAATGCTTCTTCCAGAAAATCATCGAGTTGTTTAACACCGTGGAGTGCATAGATAATTGTATCTTTGGTTAAATCATCATGTTGTTGATGTTCAAACAAATCCATATCACCAAAAACTAAATGAATTAGCTCGAAGAAATTTAAAGATAGGTTCGGTTAATTCTTCTGTTTATATCAGAATAAATTTAATTATACATTCCATAAAAAACGATAACGCCCATTTATTAAACGCCATTTAGGGCTTTCTGCTGGTTTTAAGACCATAAAAACAAGTCTATTAGACTTTATTTTAGTAAATCCCATATGACTATAAGAACCTTCGCTTTCATCAATTGGAGTAAGCTGAACGACACCATTTTTACCTAATTGGTAAGATAAATTGACTGCACACTCGATTAGCGGGATTCCACAACCCCTGATACCTGGATGTGTGGAAATATCCGTAATGAGAGGAACATCAGGCAGAAGTTTAGGCGCATTAAGTACTTTCTTTTCTGTAGTGGTAATTATCAGAATTCCTACAGGGAACCCTCTAAAACTGGTTACAAAACAATGATATTTTTCTTGTTGACTGACCTCTTCTTTTAATATTTCACATGTTCTTTCCTTTATAGATTGAAAGATACCACAAGAATATACGCATCTATCATTCCAATTTCTCAACTCTAAATCCCTTTTCTCTTCTTTATTCAGTTTAACTTTCCATTTCTCGCTCTCTATCTGAAATTTTAGGCGTTCTGCGATCTCATATGATTTTGATAAAGAAACTTTTTCTGTGGATAAGGATGCTCTGGCATCAAAAGATTTTGAAATTAGGCTTGGGCTGGATTGAGAGCGACTCAACGGGCTGAAATAATTTGGTCTGTCAATGTCGAAAGATTTTGATCTGAATCTCATAAATAATCTTCCTTATTGCAAGGATGGTGGGTTTATGAATTATTTATTGGTGTAGAATCGTGTAACTTACATGGCGATAGGGTATAGAAGAATCTGCTGCATTTTTGTGGCTCAAATCGCATTAGCAGTTATTTATGGCAGAAAATCCCTGATAATAGAGTTCATTACTGCTATCAATGTCGTGAAGAGCTATACCGGACTGACGATTAGGTAAGTTTTAGGAGTTGCATCTACCCACAACTTCTCCCACAAAAAAATCTCAACCAACTACCCCTGCAATCATCTGTATTTTTGGGGAAATATAGCCGAAGAATTAGAGTGTAAAGTCAGGCTTTAGATTATTTTCTTAAATGGTTATGGAGTTCTTAATTATTTTAATTTCAGTAAAAATAATTAATTATAAGGTTAGTTATTAAAACAATAAAAAATAATGCTAATAAATTAAGGAATTTCAATATCAAAAAAAGAGTTCTGTTTTTGAATGATGATTATTGGTATGAAAGGGAGTCAGAATGTTGCAACAGGAAGAAAAATGTTGGTGTTTTTGTAAGCCTCGGTAAGTAGGGGAATGATTGAGGTGAAACAGGGTATTGGTAGTGTTTGCGTGGTTACAAAATAATCAATAGGAAACTATTTTAACCTGAAAATATTATATTCAATATAGTACATAATGTTATCATCCGTAAAATGATAATAAAAAATGACATATTGTCATTGTTTCGGCTTTCAATTTGGGCTTACTGCGTTTATTATGCGCGCTTCGTAATTTCAACCGGCGCCACTGGCTTTGAGCTTTAGCGGAGAAATGATGCTTCCTGCTAGCTGACACAGTCTTTTCCCGTGGCGGTTCTATCTGCATTATTCCAAGGGATAGATGATAGCATAAATGACTGAGAATACCTCTCTGACACCACTTGTTGAATTGAAAGCCTTAAGTAAGGGCTTCGACGACAAACAAGTTATTTCACAGCTCGATCTGACAATCAATGATGGCGAGTTCCTGACCATTCTTGGGCCATCCGGTTGTGGCAAAACCACAGTACTCCGTCTGATTGCCGGGCTGGAAGATGCGGACTGCGGCAAGATTTTACTGGAAGGGCTGGATATTACCGATATCCCGGCCGAGCACCGTCACGTTAATACGGTCTTCCAAAGTTATGCCCTGTTCCCCCATATGACCGTATTTGAAAACGTCGCTTTTGGCCTTCGAATGCAGAAAACACCGGAAAAAGAGATTACTCCGCGTGTTGAGGAAGCATTGCGCATGGTTCAGCTTGAAGAGTTTGCCCGGCGCAAACCCGCCCAGCTTTCCGGTGGCCAGCAGCAGCGTGTGGCAATTGCCCGTGCGGTTGTGAATAAACCCAAAGTCCTGCTGTTGGATGAGTCACTGTCCGCGCTCGATTACAAATTGCGCAAGCAGATGCAAAATGAGCTGAAAGCGCTTCAGCGCAAGCTCGGTATTACCTTTATCTTCGTGACCCATGATCAGGAAGAAGCGCTGGTCATGTCAGACCGTATCGTGGTGATGCGTGACGGACGGATCGAACAGGATGGCTCTCCGCGTGAGATTTATGAAGAGCCGAAGAACCTGTTTGTTGCCCGCTTTATCGGCGAAATCAATATCTTTGATGCCGAAGTATTGCATCGTATTGATGAACAACGGATACGCGCCAATGTCGAAGGCCACGAATGCGATATTTTCACCGCACTGCCAGTGACGGTCGGGCAAACGCTGAAAGTGTTGCTGCGCCCGGAAGATCTGCGCGTGGAAGAGATCAATAATGGTGAGCAGGTATCGGGTTTGATTGGTTATGTCCGTGAACGTAACTACAAGGGCATGACGCTGGATTCTGTGGTCGAAATGGAAAATGGCAAAATGGTTATGGTGAGTGAATTCTTTAATGAAGACGATCCTGATGTTGACCATTCCCTGAACCAGAAGATTGCCGTCACTTGGGTAGAAAGCTGGGAGGTTGTGCTGGTCGATGAAGAAGACGCGTAAACTATTCCAGAATATCGTCATTACGGGCGTGGTATCGTGGTTGATGCTGTTCGTCTTTCTGCCGAACCTGATGATCATCGGAACCAGCTTCCTGACCCGTGATGATGCCAATCTGGTACAGATGGTATTTTCACTGGATAACTACGCCCGGTTGTTCGATCCGCTATATGCCGAAGTGTTGCTACATTCGCTGAATATGGCGATTGTGGCGACGTTGTGCTGTCTGGTGATTGGTTATCCGTTCGCTTTTTTTCTGGCGCGTATGCCGAAGAAACTGCGTCCGCTCATGCTGTTTTTGCTGATTGTGCCGTTCTGGACGAACTCGTTAATCCGTATTTATGGTTTGAAGATGTTCCTCAGTACCCGTGGCTATTTGAATGATTTTCTGCTGTGGGTGGGGATTGTCGATAAGCCGCTGCGCATTATGTATACCCCTGAAGCTGTGGTGCTGGGGCTGGTTTATATCTTGCTGCCGTTTATGGTGATGCCTCTCTATTCCAGCATTGAGAAGCTGGATAATTCCTGTCTGGAAGCGGCGCGCGATTTAGGTGCGGGTAAATTACAGACCTTTATCCGCATTATCGTACCACTGACGATGCCGGGAATTATTGCGGGTTGTCTGCTGGTACTGTTGCCTGCGATGGGGCTGTTCTACGTAGCTGACTTGATGGGCGGGGCGAAAAACCTGCTGATCGGTAACGTGATTAAGAGCCAGTTCCTCAATATCCGCGATTGGCCGTTTGGGGCGGCGACCAGCATCTGTCTGACGCTGGTGATGGGGCTGATGTTGTTGGTTTACTATCGTGCGGCTAAGCTGCTGAACAAGAAGGTAGAACTGGAATGATCGGACGCTTGTTGCGCGGTGGCTTTATGACCATCGTTTATGCTTACCTGTATATCCCGATTATTATTCTGCTGATAAGTTCGTTTAACCAGTCACGCTTTGGCATTAGCTGGCAGGGTTTTACCACCGAGTGGTATAGCCTGCTGTTCTCCAATGACAGCCTGCTACAAGCGGCAGGCCACTCCCTGACGATGGCGGTGGCATCCGCCACGTTCGCCACGCTGATTGGTTCCCTGACTGCGGTTGCCCTGTATCGTTACTCGTTCCGTGGCAAAAAGTTTGTTGGCGGCATGCTGTTTGTCGTGATGATGTCGCCGGATATCGTGATGGCGATTTCATTACTGGTGCTGTTTATGCTGCTCGGCATTTCACTTGGGTTCTGGTCACTATTGTTTTCGCACATCACTTTCTGCCTGCCGTTTGTGGTTGTGACGGTTTATTCCCGCCTGAAAGATTTCGATGTCAAAATGCTGGAAGCGGCGCGCGATTTGGGGGCAGGTGAACTGACTATCCTGCGTAAAATCATCCTGCCATTGGCGATGCCGGCAGTGATGGCAAGTTGGTTACTGAGCTTTACCTTGTCGATGGATGACGTGGTCGTTTCCTCATTTGTGACGGGGCCAAGTTATGAAATCCTGCCACTGAAGATTTATTCAATGGTCAAAGTCGGGGTTTCGCCGGAAGTTAACGCGTTGGCAACGATTTTGTTAATAATGTCGTTGGTTTTGGTATTGATTAGCCAATTTGTGATGCGTGATCGCACCAGTAAATCCTAAACTTCTCTATTCAGCGTGGTTACAGGTTGGCCACGCTTTTCTTATTTTTTGCCCCTGTCTCCACCATAGTTAAGCAATTTGAATAAACGTCAATAAGGGTTAACCTCTGGTTTGAAAAGTTCCCTGAGTTTAGCCGCCAATTGCGTAGATACAAATTCTCCCTTGGCTGCTTTTACTGTTAATTCAACTAATACTGGATGGTCATAAACTTTCACTCCGTTACGCTTCAGGAATAACATCGTGGTGTTCAGGGCTGTTCGCTTGTTTCCGTCAATAAAAATATGGCCGCGAGCAATGGCGAGCCAGTATGTCGCGGCTAATTCGTAGATATCAGTGATGTTTTCATAAAATTCCCGATTCATCACTCGGCTGACAATCGCATCTGCCCGGCCAGAATCAGTCATTCCTGGTACACCCGCATAACGACGTAAAAGATAGTCATGAAGGGCAATCACTTCATTAGGGGTGATGTGTTGGATCATCTGTCTGTCAATGCCTTGTTCGATGTATCGAATAGGCCGACGATATCAGCAAATTCAGCATCTAATTTCGCTTTTTGCAGTGCTTCAAATTCTTTTTTGCTGATAATCACAGCAGTTTCCCGACCGTGACGGGTAATTTCCACTGGCTGACCAGCCACCGCTTGATCGATAACCGCAGCCAGATTTTCGCGGGCGTGTGAAATGGTGAAAGTATCCACAATGTTTTCCCCTATTTTGTGTATAATATGTGCTCGATTATAATATTGTACAATTAATTATTATAAATTGTACAATGCGTAATCCTATAAGCTAACAAGCGGCTTTACCCTATAAAATGCGGCTTTTATAATAGCTTTTTTTGGGGGGTAGGTTCATGTTGGACCTATATACGATACTAACGCACTGACTGCGTGGAAAGCATGACATGAAAAAGTGGTTTTATCTGTTAGCCGCTGGGATGATGGCATTAAGCATGGGTTCGGTGAATGCCGCTTCTGCTAATGATGGCAAGACGCTGTATTTCTACAACTGGACTGAATATGTTCCGCCTGGTTTGCTCAACCAGTTCACTAAAGAAACTGGGATTAAGGTGATTTATTCCACCTATGAATCCAATGAGAGCATGTACACCAAGCTGAAAACCTATAAAGACGGCGCTTACGATTTAGTGGTTCCATCCACTTACTTTGTCTCAAAGATGAGTAAAGAAGGGATGTTGCGAAAAATCGATACAAGCAAATTGAGCAACTTCCATAATCTTGATCCTAACTTGCTGCATAAGTCTTTTGACCCGAATAACGATTATTCGATTCCTTATATTTGGGGCGCAACGGCGATTGGCGTTAACAGCGATAATGTTGATCCTAAAACTATTTCTTCCTGGGCTGATTTTTGGAAGCCAGAATACAAAAGTAGCTTAGTACTGACTGACGATGCGCGTGAAGTCTTCCAAATGGCGCTGTTGAAACTGGGATATTCCGGCAATACTACCGATCCGAAAGAGATTGAAGCGGCTTATCAGGAACTGAGAAAACTGATGCCAAACGTACTGGCATTTAACTCTGATAACCCAGCCAATCCATTTATGGAAGGTGAAGTTGATATCGGCATGATGTGGACTGGCTCTGCTTATGTTGCGCGTCAGGCTGGCACACCTGTTGATATTATCTGGCCGAAAGAAGGCGGGATTTTCTGGATGGATAGTCTGGCTATTCCGGCGAATGCCAAGAATGTCGATGGTGCAATGAAGTTGATTGATTTCTTGTTACGTCCAGAAATTGCGGCACAGGTTGCCAGAAAAATTGGTTATCCAACCCCGAATTTGGGTGCAAAAAAATTACTGTCGAAAGAAATGACAGAAGATAAATCTTTGTACCCCGATGAAGCTATTATCCAGAAAGGGGAATGGCAGAATGATGTTGGCAATGCCAATATCCTGTATGAAGAATATTTCCAGAAATTGAAAGCAGGTCAGTGATCTGACATTCATTGAATTATTAAGGGGAGCTTTGGCTCCCCTTTTTAATATATTTTCAGGTTATTCTTTAAAAACCTGATTACGATGCCAAGTGATAAAACTTTCCGACGGATAATAGTCTTTATTTTGGGGAAGTAATATCGGTTGTTTTGCAAAACTCCAAAAAAGTTGCTTAACCATTCGGCCACCATTAATACTTTCTGAAACCAGTAAATTCATATTATTGTCAATACTGATTGAACCCATATCGAATGCGGAATGGTGCAGTGAACATAAGGCCAGCCCGTTATTTACGGTACAAGGGCCACCGTGTTGTTTCCATTTGATATGTGCCGCTTCCAGCCCAACAGGCGTACTGTCATGCCGCAGGTTGTAACCACATATAGCACACTCGTAGTTATAGGCACGTAATATTTGCCGGCGAAAATGTGGATCACGCTTTTTACGGATATCACTTAAAGAGAAATCCAATTGATTGGCGAGCAGTTCCTGTATGCTGTCAGGGAAATGTTCGCTGAGGATTTGTTGTGCCAGTTTATCAATGATAGCGGGTTTACTGCGCAATAGCTTATAGTTTGATTGGTCGAAACCGGCCTTAACGCCGAATTCAATCAGCTCGCGCCTTGGTGGTTGCCTGCTGCCTTTTTGTGGTGTGCAAAGCTCGGTATTCTGCAATTCCCAAAATCCATCGCCACGTAATCGCCAGAAGGGTAAGGAAGGGTCGTGGCTTTTACGTCTTGGGCCAAAGTTATTGAGTAGATCCAATAATGGCTGGTGGATTTCCTCTCCATAATCAAACAGTTGTTCATGACCTTTCTGATATTGAGAGAGAACGTACAACAACAATAATGGTTTATGTGGTGCACGTTGATCCCCCTTACGCCATATAGAAAGGTTTGAGATTGCAACTTGTAGTTCTTTGATTGTAGGCATGTAAGCTGTTTGATTAATGAAGAAAGGTATTGCGATCATGCTCGCAAAAGTGAGGGAGGGCAAGGTGTTGGTTTTTTTGGAAGAGCTAAGCATTGTAATCTACTTATCTTCATGAAGATGCCTTTATAGAAGCCAAATGTTGTTATACCTAATCACTTGGCATAGAATTAGAAAGCTCTTTAGTGATTTTGACGAACTTCGTCTAGTCGGGTGATTAGCCAGACTCTAACTTATTGAACACATTTAGGTTGCGAATTAAACGTGTCTACATTTGGCACAAGCACCTAAATGTAGACACGTTTAATTCGCTGTCTCTAGTAAAGAGTTATTCTAAAGCCCAAGTTTGCTCTTGGGCTTTTCACTATCAGAGGTTGAATGACAGTTCTATTTGATCTAGCAAATGAATTGGGGATAAGTGAGACAGAAGTGCTTACTTTTCTTTCTGACGCCCCGAAAAAATATAAAGTTTACTCTATACCTAAGCGTCGGGCAGGCAACAGAATCATTGCTCAGCCAAGCAGAAGGCTTAAGGAATATCAGTCTGCTTTTCTTAAGCGTTATAGATTACCTGTGCATCATTGTGCTATGGCGTATCGTCAAGGTTTATCAATCAAAGATAATGCAAACAGTCATAGAACTAATCAATATTTGCTAAAAATAGATTTAGAAAATTTCTTTAATTCGATTACCCCTAATCTTTTATGGCAGAGCTGGAATAAAAAAGAGGAATTATTTACTGAGCCTGACAGAAATATTTTACAAAGATTACTATTTTGGAGTCCAAGTAAAAAAAATAGTGGGAAATTAGTACTAAGCGTTGGAGCACCGACATCTCCAGCAGTTTCAAATTCATTTTTATACAATTTTGATGAGGAGTTGCATCAATTTTGTGTGAAAGATCATATAGTTTACACACGTTATGCAGATGATCTGACCTTTTCTTCTAATCGAAAATTATTACTATTTTTAATACCTAAAATAGTTAATTCATTATTAATTGAGCATTTTAAAAGACAGATAACTATCAATCATGGTAAGACAGTGTTTTCATCAAAAGCACATAATCGACATATTACTGGAATAACGATTACAAATGATGGTAAGCTATCTATAGGTCGACAAAAAAAACGTTATATTAAACATCTTGTTCACCAGTTTGAATTAGGGTTTTTAGATGTTGATGATATTTATCATCTTCAAGGATTAATTTCTTTTTCTAAACATATTGAGCCTTTGTTTATTAGCGGGTTAGCAAAAAAATACTCTCAAAAGACGCTAAAGAAAATTTTTGAGGTAGAGACATGAAAAAAAATAGACATATTCGTACATTAGAAATGAACGCAAAAAGAGGTGATTTACTCGCTGATTTTACTCTTTATCAAGAGTATATGAGTGGAGATAATCATGTAGAAAAAGATGAGTTTGTTGCAAAAAATTACTTTGAACAATGTTGTTTGTTTATAGAAAACAAGGATAATAGATTTATATTGAATTCTCTACAGTTGGTAGATTTTCGTCGTTTTAGAAAATTACATATCGAACGAGAGTTAGACAGTCATTTAACTGTTTTGATTGGTACTAATGGAGAAGGAAAAACTACAATTATTGAAGCTATTAGCAAAACATTAAGTTGGTTGAATGCGAACATTTTGAAAGAAGATGGTCAGGGAAGTGCTATAACTTATGATGATATCCATAATGAGAGTGAGCATTATTCAGAGATTTATACAGTTTTTGAATATGGTTATAACACTGGGATAAAATCTCGGCTATCAAAAGCAATTGAAGCCGCACCAAAGAAACGTAATAGTGATGTAGTTGGTTTAAAATCGATTGCTAATGTATGGCGTGTTATCAACGATAAATGTACTATTAACCTTCCTCTATTTTCTTCATATTTAGTAGAGCGGTCTTATCCTTTGAAAAGTTATAGGAAAAACTTTGATCAAAGAATCTCTGATAAGAGGCGGTCACGTTTTGATGCTTATACTGATGCTCTTACAGGAACAGGGAAGTTTGAAAATTTTATCGACTGGTTTATTAAGTTGAGTAAAATAGGGAAGTATGAAGAATCGCTTTCTACCGAAAATCTTGAAAGTATTAAAGAGCAGATTGATGATTTGGAGAAATCAATTTTAGAAGGTTATGACTCTTTAATACCTATTTTAGATATGTTTAAAGATAAATATAGTCAATATCTGGGAGAGAAAAAAGCGCCTGGTTTTAATGAATCCTTTATTCTTTCTAGAGTTACTCAAGCGATTTCACGTGTAGTACCAAATGTTGAAGGGATTTGGGTGGAGGATAAATCAGGTATCGATGAAATTTTTGTTTTTATTGATGGAAATAAAGTTAAATTAACTCAACTTTCAGATGGTCAAAGAGTATTTATTGCTCTGGTTGCTGATTTAGTTCGTCGGTTAGTATTATTAAATCCTAAAAGAGAAAACCCTTTAGAAGGTAATGGTATTGTACTTATTGATGAAATTGAACTGCATTTGCATCCTCAGTGGCAGCAACGAGTAATTCCGGCTCTTCAGGAAACCTTTCCAAATATTCAATTTATTATTTCAACACATAGTCCACAAGTATTATCTACAGTAAATAAAAAGAATATCCGTTACTTTGACTATGATGATGACACAGAAACGGTTTGGTTGAGAGCGCCTGAATATCAAACAAAAGGTGTTGCTAATAGTGATGTTCTTGAACAATTGATGAATACTTTTTCAATCCCAGATCTTCCCGAATCACAATGGGTTAAACAGCTAATTCAATGGATTGAAACTGGAAATTATGAAAATAACGAAGAAGCAGGAAAATTGTTCAAAAAAATTAAAGAACACTTTGGTGATCAACACCCAGAAGTCAAACGTTGTGAAGGCCATATACGTCTTCAAAAGCTAAAAGCTAAAGTTCGCAAGAAATTAAGCACGTAAGGAGATTTAAGTTGAAGAAGTTAAAACGTCCTGAAGCTCCAGAATGTTTAGTTAATTTCAAACATGGCAAAGATAGCTGGGGAGCTGTTCCAAAAGATGAAATCTGGTCACAGTTAGAACTGATGCAAGGAAGATTCTGTGCTTACTGTGAATGCGAATTAAAAGATAGAAGACATATAGAGCACTTTCGAACGAGAGAAAGTTATCCAATGGAGACTTTTAACTGGAATAACTTATTCGGCTCTTGTGGAGATACCCAAAAAAAGGGAGGATGGCAGCGCTGTGGAATATATAAGGATAGTAATAATATTAGGAAATATGATATCAATAAGTTGATTAAGCCTGATGAGGAAGATCCTAGTATCTATTTACTTTTTTTAACTTCAGGTCAAGTGGTTCCTCAAGCCGGTTTGAATGAATCACAAAGGCAAAAGGCTAAAGAAACTATTCGTGTATTTAATTTGAATAATAATACTTCGTTATTTCATAGACGAAAATGCGCAATAGAAAGTTATAAAGATGAAATAGATATGTTGTATGGGTGTTTAGATGAATTCGATAAAGATTTTTGGAATAAATTATATGAAGATAATCTTAAAGGTGTTGAAGGAGAGGAATTCCAAACAGCATTAGAACATGCTTGGAAATATAATCAAGACTATTAAAAACTTAACTGATTGCATTATTTTCTATTTTCTGTAATTACTATTTTATTCATGCATTATTGTTTGTATTTTTGTAATATTTAACCCAAAATTTTTTGGTTAAAAACTAATATATTTATTTTAATTTTGAGGAAAATTAATATTTAAATAATAACCAAAGCTAATAATGCAATGAGATTACTGTGGAACTATTTAAACAAAATTAGTGGGATAGGTAAATGTTAAAAATTATTTCTTTTGTTGAATGGTTATCTTGTCATGACAATTTCATCTGGATATTTCATGCTTTTATTCATAATAATATGAATTTGGCTGATATTGATTTCATAAAAAATCCTATTTGCAATTTTCTACATTTACCATTTTCTTTTAAATTGCCTTAACTCAATAAATATCCTCTTTCTGTTCCATTAATTATCTGATAAATAATAGTTTACACTAACCCTATCTTCATAACGCCTTTATTCTGAGGTTTTTATTTTCAGTGATAGTGCTGTTTGTATCATTGTGGAAAAAATAATGGATAAAGTAAGAAACTTTGGTGTTATAAACAGGTTTGTAACTGATGTGATAATTGGATTGGATAATGATAATAAAAATAGTCAAAAGATCAGGAGGTCAGGATGAACTGGCGTATTGAACGGTTAGGATACCGATTATTGTGCTGTTTATTGGGATGGGGAATGGTTGGGATTATTTACCAATTGACAGCGAATTATCAGATGAATGGTTACGATCAGGCGATGGTATTACCGCTTTCTGTGATTGATCAGTGGATCGCGTTTTCTTCCAATGGCATTTGGCTCTATCTCTCTTTTTTCTTATTAATACCATTGGCGTATCTGTGTTGTCCGCTATCTCGTGTGCGCTGGTTGATGTTAGCCATGCAGGGTTGTGCATTGTTTTCTGGCCTGATTTATTTGTTCGTAAGCGGCCAATTAAGCAGTGTATTTACATGATGTCGCCCATATTCACGTTCCACGGGAGCAGATCGTGCAGAGGATCGTTGGGATGGCGTTTGGGGAGCTCCGTAAAA